>JBAZCD010000524.1:0-2506 GCA_041671205.1 Pedobacter sp. | reverse complement strand
GCAGATAATTTATGTTCAGGCAGATACGGTGAAGTTTGAAAATGTCAGTTCAGCTTTGAAGTATACAGGTTCCTTTGAACCTTTTAAAGAGAGCCGGATCAGTTCTGAATTACAGGGGAAAATCAATGAGATTCTGGTGGCCGAAGGGAACTTAGTTAAAAAGGGACAGGTCATTATTCAGTTGGATAATTCATTGTTAAAGCTGTCTTTGCAATCTGCTCTTGTTCAGAAGGAAGGTTTGGAAGCTGATGTGAAGCGATTCGGAATCCTTGTTAAAGCCGATGCGGTCCAGGGAATTCAGCTTGAAAAAGCAGAATTGGGTTTAAGATCAGCGAAGGTGCAGGTAGCTACACTGCTCGAGCAGATAAATAAGTCTACTATCAGGGCACCGTTCACGGGGATTGTAACGGCCAAATTAACTGAGGTGGGCGCTTTTGCTTCACCGGGTATCCCTTTACTTCAGATCTCTGATATTTCCAGATTGAAATTTATTGTTAATGTGCCTGAAGCTGATTTAAATCAGTTTCGTTTAAATCAAACCTATTCTATCAGTTCAGATGCCTACCCCAACCTTGAATTATCAGCTAAAGTTGCGATGATAGGTAGTAAAGCTAATGCAGGGAATAGCTTCCCGGTACAATTGCTTGTCAATAATACAGCAGATTTAAAGATAAAGTCAGGCATGTTTGGGAATGTGATTCCGGAAAATCCGGAAGCAGAACAGGGGATTTTCGTCCCTTCATCTGCTTTGCAGGGCACTTCAGATCAGCCTCAAATTTATCTGATCAGGAATGGAAAGGCTGTTTTGCAAAAAATAGTGATCGATGCTAAGGTGAATAATACCAGCAGAGTATCTTCCGGATTAAAAGCGGGTGATGTAATTATCACGGGAGGTATGATCAATCTGTTTAATGGTGCTAATGTACGGGTAAGGTAAAATCATTGAATTATGAATATTACAGAAATTTCAATCAAACGACCTTCGCTGATCATAGTTTTATTCAGTGTATTTGCTCTTTTAGGCTTTATCGGATATAAGAATCTCAGCTATGAGCTAATGCCTGATTTTAATCAGCCCGTTGTAGTTATAAAAACAGGTTATCCCGGAGCAGAGCCTGAAGAGGTTGAGACATCCGTATCCAGAAAAATTGAGGATGCTCTTTCAAATGTTGAAGGAGTGGATTATCTGGTTACCAAATCATTGCCGAATGCCTCTGTGATCATTGCCAATCTGAAATATGGGACCGATCTGGATAAAACCATGCAGGATGCACAGCGCTATATCGATAATATAAGGAAAGATCTTCCTGAAGATATATTAAGTCCTGTGATGAGCAAAGTCTCGCCAAACGATCTTCCAATCATGTCGGTTAGTGCCAATAGTAATATGTCGGCAACTGAGTTTTATCAGAAAATGAAGGACGAGTATCTTCCACAAATCCAACAGATTAAAGGTGTTGCAGAAATCACCATCCTTGGCGGCGAAGAGAGGGAAGTACAGGTAAAAGTAGATGTCAATAAACTCAAGTTTTATAAAGTTTCACTTTCTCAGGTTGTTGAGGCTATTAATCGTTCAGGAATTGATCTGCCTTCGGGCAAAGTGCAGACAGACATGGAGTTGAGTTCGGTAAGATTAAGCGGTAAGTTTAAATCTACTGATGATCTTAAAAATGTTCAGGTTGCTATGCCCTTGCCGGGCAGTCCGGTTTATGTCAGGGATGTTGCTGAGGTGACAGACGGGATTAAGGAAGCTGAATCTGTTAACCGTTATAATGGACGTAATGGAATCGGACTTCTGTTAAAGAAACAGGGAGATGCTAATGCTGTTGAGGTCTCAAAACTGGTCAGGGAGAAGTTTAAGTTTATTGAGAAACAGAATGCAGCCATGGGGCTAAGCTTTATCATTGCTTCTGATAGTACCGATAACACCATTGCGGCAGTTGATTCAGTAATTTTCGATTTGATCCTCGCTGTAATACTGGTTTCAGTAGTTATGCTATTGTTTCTTCGCAGTTTCAGGAATTCCCTGATTGTGTTAGTGGCTATTCCAACTTCACTGATCACGGCATTTGCTGTGATGTGGCTGCTTGGATATACGCTGAATCTGATGACCTTACTGGCTATGTCATTGATTATCGGTATTCTGGTTGATGATGCTACTGTTGTATTGGAAAATATTCAGAAGCATCTGGATATGGGAAAAGAAAGACGTAAAGCAGCTATGGATGGCCGGATGGAAATCGGATTTTCGGCTTTGTCAATAACTCTTGTTGATGTGGTGGTATTTTTGCCTATTCTTTTTTTGCAAGTCTTTGTGGCCGATATGCTGAAGCAGTTTTCTGTTGTTGTAATTACTTCAACGTTAACCAGTTTGCTTGTAGGATTTACACTGACACCCTGGATGGCCTCACGTATTGGTGTTAAGGAAGATTTGAAGCCTGGTAATTTCTTTAATCGTTTTTTACTGTGGTTTGAACGACAACTGGAGAGTTTTATCAATTGGTAT
>JBAZCD010000523.1:0-2506 GCA_041671205.1 Pedobacter sp. | reverse complement strand
ATTTACTTACGGACTTAATACCGACGTTTTAGGTTGTTTGGTAGAAGTAATATCCGGTATCAGTCTGGATGAATTTTTCAGAACCCGGATTTTCGAGCCTCTTGGGATGAAGGATACTTATTTCAATCTCCCTGCGAGCAAGGCAAATCGCCTGGTAAACCTTTACACTGAGACCCCTCAGGGGAAATTAGTGAAAGCAAACGCAGGAATGTTAAACAGTGTGGCTACTTCAAATTATCCATTGGTACCACATACTTATTATTCAGGTGGTGCAGGTCTAAGTTCAACACTTTATGATTATGGTATCTTTCTTCAGATGCTTTTGAATAACGGCGTTTACAATGGCAAAAGATTATTAGGCCGTAACACGGTAAGAATGATGACCACCAACCAAATTGAGGGTGTACCCTATGCAAGTGGAACATTCGGACTGGGATTCGGAGTAGTTACTGATCAAAACAGTGGAAGTGCGCCTGCACAGGTTGGAACATTTAACTGGGGTGGTGCTTTCGCAACTTCTTATTGGGTTGATCCGAAAGAAAAAATGGTTTACCTGTTCTTCCGCCAATTGCAGGCAAGAACACATAATGAGGTGGTAGAAAAATTCAGGGCATTAACTTATCAGGCAATTAACGATTGATTTTGTCTATGCCTCAAATTAATATAATAACGAGATGAAGAAAACACTCTTGCTTGCCGGAATAGTTCTAAGTTCTTTAATGGTTAAGGCTCAACTTACCGCAGATCTTATCATAAGGAATGGAAAAATATACGATGGTACAGGAAACTCCTGGTATTACGGTGACGTGGCCATAAAAGATGGTAAAATCATCAAAACAGGATACATTACTGATACCCGGGCAAGCAGAACTATCGATGCGAAAGGATTATTGGTAGCACCCGGCTTTATTGATGTTCATGGCCATATTGAGGGTGGAATCATAACTACACCAACCGCGAATAACTACATTTTCGATGGTGTAACCACTGTGGTTACCGGTAATTGTGGGGGATCTGCAGATAATATTGGGAGCTTCTTACAGGAAGTCAACAAGATTCGCCCTTCAATCAATGTAGCAAGCCTTATCGGGCATAATACTGTTCGGGCTCAGGTAATGAACCGCGACAATCGTAAGCCTACAATGCAGGAGCAACAAAAAATGGATGCTCTGGTTGATCAGGCAATGAAAGAAGGTGCGGTGGGTCTCTCCACCGGATTGATCTATATCCCCGGAACCTTCGCAGAAACCGAAGAAGTAATCTCATTGGCAAAAGCTGCTGCAAAAAATAAAGGAGTTTATGCTTCACACATCCGCAACGAAGAAAACCAGGCTGTTGAAGCTGTAAATGAAGCGATTAATATCGGCAAAGAGGCTAATATTCCGGTTCAGATTTCCCACTTTAAAATTGGTGGAAGGTCAAACTGGGGCAAATCAGATATCACCCTCAATTTGGTTAAACAGGCAAGGGAAAAAGGCTGGGATGTTACCATCGATCAATATCCATACACAGCAAGCAGCACCAACCTCGGAATTCGTTTACCCGACTGGGCTTTTGCAGGTGGAAATGATTCATTGAAAGCGAGGTTGAATACTCCTGCAATCCGTGCTCAGATAAAAAAAGAAATGCTGGCACAACTTGCCGGTTATAAATTCAAGAATTACAGTTATGCCGTGGTAGCCAACTACCCATCAGATACGAGCATGAATGGTAAGAACATTTCGGAGATCAATAAACTGATGGGCAGAAAAGCCAGGGTTAGATTCGAAGCTGAAACCATTATGGACATGGTTGAAAAAGGTGGTGCCCAGATGGTTTATAACAGCATGAACGAAGCAGATGTGAAGAACATCATGAAATATCCTTTCAGTATGTTCGGAGCAGATGCAGGAGTGCCTGTACCCGGAAGAGGAATGCCGCATCCCCGTGGCTATGGTACCAATGCAAGGGTATTGGGTAAATATGTGAGGGATGAAAAAGTAATTACTATGGAGGATGCGATCAGAAGGATGACCTCATTGGCAGCACAGAAATTTGGCCTTAGTGATCGCGGACTATTATTACCCAACTATGCCGCAGATATTGTGATCTTCAGTGAGGCAGAAGTAAATGATATGGCCACCTTCCTGAAACCTCATGCCTATTCCAAAGGATTTAAATATGTCATTGTAAACGGAGAACTGGTCGTTGAAAATGAGAAGCATCTGGGAACGAAAAGCGGGAAAGCGCTTTATGGGCCAGCGCTTGTTAAGAATGGAGAGTTGAGAATGGAGAGTTGAGAATTATCAGCAATAGCACCCCTATGGTTTAACCAAGTGATTTATTAGGATAGCGGGAGTATTTATCCAAGATGCCAATTCCTGCAACCGGCATTGCCGGTAATTTATGAACACTTGTAACCCAGAGCACTGTCCCGGCTACCAGTCATATAAGGTAAAAAGTTCCGAAGCACGGTTCAATCCCCAGTGCCAGCAAAATCAAAAAAGTAGCAGGTTCATTCAAATAG
>JBAZCD010000522.1:0-2508 GCA_041671205.1 Pedobacter sp. | reverse complement strand
CATCCCTCAGCTGGCACCTTATCGGAAGCAGATTGATACAATGCCCCATTAAATGGTAATTTCCGGTAACTGCCTGTCCGGCTGCAGGAAGACCGAGAACGATATCGTCCTGTCCGCTCAACTTATAGAGCAGGATCTCAAAAACCGTCCGGAGGGTTATGGCCAGGCTCGAGCCCTGTTTATTACCCAATACTTTTATATCTGAAAGCAGCTCCGGGTCAATGAGTGCATCGTATCGTTGACTCTTGCTGGTTCTGATTGCCGGCCGCTGAAAATCAAGGGGGAGGTTAAGTACAGGTACACTGTCTTTGTACTGATCTGCCCAAAATTGTTCAATTCGTTCGTATTCTTTACTCTGAGAAAACTTCTTCTGATCTAATGCATATTGGGTAAATGAATTTACTTCAGCCAGACCAGCAGGTTTAGCCTTTACGCGCGCAGAATATAATTTGCCCAGTTCCTCGAGAAATAAGCCCATTGACCATCCGTCGCAGACAATATGATGTGCAGTGAAGATCAGTACATGCTGACTGTCATCAAGTTTGAATAGTGATAATTTATGCAGGGGGCCATTCATCAGGTCAAATACCGTATTGACATCCGACTTTATAAAATTATCAGTAAATGATTTCTTTTGAGCTCCGTTCATCGTACTCAGATCTTCAAAATAAAGATCCAGCACCTGATGAGAGTTGATACAAACTTGTGAAGCATCAATGGTAAAAACCGATCTGAGAGATTCATGCCGGTTAATCAAATCCTGAAGACTTTGTTCAAAAAAGCTTCGGTTCAGTGATCCTGAAATAGTAAGGGTAACAGAAAGATTATAGGCCCGGCTTGCATCATCGCCACCTAAAAGACACGATATCCAAACCTCCATCTGAGATTCTGTAGCCGGAACACAAACTGTTTCCCGACCCGGAGCATTTGAATTATTTTTAATTAAATTCATAAGAGAGCCTCCGAAAACAGGGGAGCAAACTTTTCTAAAGTAGTAAATTTAAATAAGCTTGTCAAAGGTAATCTCAGGCCAGTTTCTTTTTCCATTCTGATCATTACCTGTACTGCAATAAGGGAATGTCCACCCAGTTCAAAAAAATCATCATGCAAGCCTACAGATTCTAATCCTAAAGTTTCTGCCCATACCCTGGCAACTAATTTTTCAATTGCAGTGCGGGGCATTTCTTTCTGTTGCTTTTCTTTAATTTTCTCTTCAGGTTTTGGTAATGCATTTCGATTTGTCTTACCATTAGGCAAGAGGGGTAATTTTCTCAGAAGTACAAATTCAGAGGGGATCATCTGGACCGGAAGCAATTCTTTAAGACCTTCTTTCCATTCATTCAGCTGCTCAGCTGAGACCATCAGGTTTCCTGAAAAAGGATCTTTGGCGTAATCATATGCCACCAGGCCAGGTTCCGTGCTGATGATGTTCCCCGGATCCGGAAGCCTGTTCTTCTGATCTGAGGGAACAAAAATCACATCAAAGTATCCATCTGAACCATCTGTGGTCCATCGCACATGGCTAACATATCCCATCGCTCTTCCCATTTCCCAGAAAACATCCGGATTTAAGCCATGCCGGACTTCGTTTAATAATGCTTTAACCTCTCCAACCTGCGACTGCTCACTTATTTCATTAAGGATTTGCCGGAGTTCAAAATCTTCAGCAGTCCGTTCATTGAATACTTTTTGCAGATGAACAACTTTAGCGGGATATTTCTTCAATTCATTTTTAATCCATTCTTCAGTATTGCCGGGCTGCCATTCGATCTGAATTTCTGCTTTCACATGTGCGGAGTCTGAATGGATATAAAGCCAGATATCATAATGATATTTGGTAGTTTCATTGATATGTTTTCCTTCCCTTAACTGAATATTCACCCCGCTGATTGCCGGGATCAGCTCAGGAAGTTTATAGAAAAATCCGGGATCGGCCACGAGTTCATCTTCAAGCCTTACCCGGCGATCACAGATCTTTTTGAATTCTGAAATACTCAGATGTTCGTCTGTTCTGTTCAGCTGGTCGAAAGCATGGTACATAGGCAAAGTACTTTTGCCCTGCATATCACCGATGTAAATGCATCCGCCATGTTTGATTGCCTTAGATGCATGGTCTATTACTTTTACCAGATAGGCGGCATCAGGAAAATACTGAACCACGCCATTGATGATCACCAGGTCCAGAGAACCTTCTTTCACGAAAGAGAAGTCATCAGCCGGAGCAGTTATGGCTCTGGCATTTTTCCATTTTTCAGGTTCAGCGCCGAGTTTTTCTTTTAATTTCTCAATGGCAGTATCTGCATAATCTGTGGCGATGAAACTTTCAGAAATGGGGGCAAGCTCAAATACAAGCTGTCCGGCTCCGCAGCCTACTTCCATTACATTGCGTGCATTCAGCGCTTTGATCCGGTCTACCGATTGCTTCAGCCATTCTTCAACTTCCTCTCTGATGTCGGTTCTCCCGCTTATTTCCTGGGCTACCGCAATGTCGAGTTGCTGCTCAGTGAT
>JBAZCD010000521.1:1793-2514 GCA_041671205.1 Pedobacter sp. | reverse complement strand
TGAGAGCACTGCAGAGAGAATATCTACGGTAGCGCTTAGTCCGAAGCCTTTATGACTTCCATGTTCCCTGTCACTTCCGAGGGGCAGCAGAGAGCCGCCTTTTTTTAATTCGTGGGGATCAATGGAGGGCTGACCATTTGCATCCTGAATCCAGCCTTCAGGAACAGGTTTTCCTGTGCGCTGGGCGATCTCCAGTTTACCGTTAGCAGCTGCTGAAGTTGCCATGTCGACAATAACCGGTGGATATTTTCCGCCGGGAAAGGCATAGCACATCGGGTTTGTCCCAAGCATTCTTTCATTGGCGAAGGTTGGTGCTACCAGCGCACTTGCATTGGTCATCGCAAAGCCGATCATGTTCTTTTCAACAGCCATCAGGGTATGATAAGCTGCAATGCCAAAATGATTGGAGTTTCTTACAGATACCCAGCCAGATCCATATTTTTCTGCCTTTTCTATGGCCACTTTCATGGCAAAAGGAGCTACTACCAGGCCAAGTCCTGAATCGCCGTCAACAGTAGCTGTTGTAGGAGTTTCATGAACTATCTTAATATCAGGATTGGTGTTGATGCGGCTTTTTTCCCATAAGCGCACATATCCCGTTAGTCTGGCAACACCGTGTGAGTCAATTCCGCGAAGGTCAGCCTTAATGAGTACATCAGCTGCCAGGTCTGCATGCTCATGTGAACAGCCCATTTCTGCGAATATCGATTTTGTAAAATCC
>JBAZCD010000521.1:0-1783 GCA_041671205.1 Pedobacter sp. | reverse complement strand
AAAGGTATGATAGGTCATGTATCGTTTTCTATTCTTCTAAGATCGTAAACTTCAGATCCAGGGGTTTGAAGTTTTTAATAAGGGTCTTAATAAAGCCTCTTCCGTGCTTCACATAGAACAGCCCAAAGTTTTCAGACCTTTCCTGCAATCCGCCTTTAGGAAAAAGTTTGGCTTTGATCGTGTCGATCTGGGAGAGGGCATCTGCAAAGTTTCTTTTTTCAGCCTTAATAAGTTTGACTTCCAGATTTTTTATAGCCTTGTGTAATCTTGCTTTTACAGCTTCAGAGCTGGGTGCAAGGCTCGGGTCGATTTTATAGGTACGAAGTTTTAACTTTTCGAATATGGAACCGAGTTCCTGCCATTCATCATTTAAGTTAAGGCAGTGTTCAGTATGGTTGAATACCCATTCCTTTTTTAATTCCTCCGGATTTTTAAAAATATCCTTAATGCTCAGATCCAGCCGGTTTAATTTTGTTTCCAGATTGATGGAAGCGATAATCGCAGAATTTCTTAAAAGCAGCAGGGGGAAGTCGACCTGGAAATGATCGAAGTTTTGTTTCAGCTGAAGCCAGTAAAGAATTTCTGCGCCCCCTCCGATATATGCAAGATTGGGTAGGATAACTTCCTGATAAACAGGACGCATCACCACATTCGGACTGAAGCGTTCCGGATAGTCGCTGATCTCTTTTAATAACAATTCTTTGCTGAAGCTGATTGTTGTATTCAGTACCCGGTATTGATCTTCTTCAAAAACTATACGTTCCCTCAAACCATCCAGCAGGTAAAAGAAATTGATCTCTCTCGGATTTACCTGTGCTTCTATTCCCTTCTCTGCAAGTTTTTTGTTGGTACCAGCAATCGTTCTGAAGCTATGCTGCCCAGTGATGTCCTCAGCCATAATCCCAGAAAATTCTTTTTTTAATCTTCTGTCATCTGCATCCAGGATTACTAATCCATACTCTTCAAATAAGGTATTAACCAATTGCCTGCAGGCATCCGCCAGATTTTTATTTTCTGTGTAGGCATCAGTAATCAGCTTGCCCAGGTTCCTGGCATTTTCAGAAATTCCCAGGATTCCCAAGTATTCCTTTAGTGTTTTTTCTATCCCGGAAGTTGACAATCTGCCTGTAGCACCGGCGGCTTCAAGCTCCCAGCTAATCTTTTTCTCTGAAATATAGGTATGGTTGATCTCTGCAAAGTCATGGTCTTCTGTAGCCATCCAGTAAACGGGTACAAAATTTTTGTCCGGAAAATTTGATTTCAGATCTCTGGCCAGATTAATGGCTGTTACGATCTTAAAGATGAAATACAGCGGACCGGTAAAAAGATTGAGCTGATGGCCGGTGCAAACCGTAAAAGTATTTTCCTGAAGCAAGAGTTCGGTATTTTTGTTAACCTCTGCATGACTTGCCCGGGGTAATTTTGAATATTGTTCTTTGAGTACTTCAACCAGTAGCCTTCTGTTACAATTGTTCTTTTTTGAAGCCATCAGCTGGCTGAATCCCTGAAGGTCTGGGCTGCAGGATTTGAAGGAATCTAATTCAGGGTCATTGTTCAGATAACGGATCAGGTTTTCTGAAAAACTCCGGGTTTCGCTGTAATCAATATAAGTTACCTTCATCAGATACGAAATTATGGGAATTTACTGAATTCCCCTGAACTGATCTATATTTTGACAATCTGACCATACAGATCGAAGTCTTCTGCGCGGTCAATTTTTACCTGTACAAAATTTCCGGGACTTGAGTAGCTGATTCTTGCATCAATCAAAACTTCATTATCT
>JBAZCD010000520.1:2220-2536 GCA_041671205.1 Pedobacter sp. | reverse complement strand
TCAAACGGTAATACTGCACTTGGGTTGCCGTTCAATGTAGCTTCGTTACGAAGTTTCATGTAATCAACCGCATTCAGCAGATTAGGATAATATGTCGGATTCTGCCATCCATAGTATGTATTGAATGTAAGGGTGGGCAAACCCTGAGATCCTTTTTTTGTAGTTATAAGCACTACACCATTTGCACCTCCCAATCCGTAGGGTGCAACTGCAGCAGCATCTTTAAGTACAGAAACCGATTCAATAGTTGAAGGATCAATCTGGTCCAGGTTACTCACAAGTACATATGCATTTCTTCCGGCATTCCACTCGGACC
>JBAZCD010000520.1:562-2210 GCA_041671205.1 Pedobacter sp. | reverse complement strand
ACCTACTTCGTACTATACCGTCAATTACAATAAGTGGAACACCCGATCCGGTAGTAGCAGTACCCCTGATAGTGATTATAGAGTTATCAGAACCGGGTTCTCCTCCCTGCTGCCTTGAGATAATACCGGCCACCTGACCAGCCATTGAGTTTGTAACGTTTGCTACAGAAGCTTTTCCTACAACATCTCCTTTAACAACACTTACAGCTCCGGTAAGTGTAGTTCTTTTCTGAGTACCATAACCTATAACGACAACTTCGTCGAGAGCTGAAAGTGCTTCTTGCAGAATAATGTCAACTGTAGATTTATCTCCTACCAGTACTTCCTGTGTTGAATATCCAATGAAGGATATACTCAGGATTGAAGCAGATGAACTTACGGAAATTGCAAAGTTACCGTTTGAATCAGTAATTGCACCGTTAGTAGTTCCTTTTTCAGCGATGTTTACCCCTGGTAATGCAACACCACCAGCATCGGAGACTCGTCCGGTTATTCTCTTCTGTTGTAATTCCGTACTGTTGGAATTTACCGCTTTTAAACTGATAGCAGCGGTGTTATCACCAGGAGTATCCTGCGCATTTACTTTGTTCTGGAAGAAAGTGATTGCTGAAACCAGTACAATGAGTGCAAAAAACCTGGAAATCCGAATCAATTTCTTCGGACCAGACCTTAAATCCGTCCGTAATAAGAGTTTATTTTTTTTCATAGTTTGAATTTAGTTTTTCATAATTTAAGATTATGTTGACATTCTTAAAAACCCTTTCCTAAGTTTAATAGTTGTAACACATAAAATCAGGAATGGAAAAAGTTGAAATTAAGGCATCATTTGTATTGTTTCATAGGCAAGATCTTAAGGTGGTACTATAGAAAGTCATCAATTATCATTAATTAATTTATCTTAGTATCCGCGATCTAGGTTAATCTCCATACAACATTATGTAATTCTAACTTTAAATACAAAAAATTTAGAAACAATTTTCATATAAATTAATGGAATAGAGGCTATTAACAGATTTTTAATAGTTTTTGACTGATTTTTGCAATTCCTAAACTTATGTAGAATGTTTTATGGGTTTTGGCATTTGAAGATATTCTAAATCTGTTTGCTTCAAGCAGTAATTACGCTATCAGAAATCAGGCATAGATACACTGTAAAATCAGGCACTATATCAAAAAAATCAGGTAATGCCACATAAAAACTTTCTGGTTCGTATGGGATAATATCCATGATATTGACATTGTAATCTTTTAGGAGAATCATGATAGTAAACATATGCAAAGTGTGAACAGTTTTTATTACTTTTATGTGTCTCTAAAATTGCTGCATAAAATATGGAAACTGTCATAAACAATGATCTGCAGTTTGCTTTTGATTTTGTTAAATACACAAATCGTAACATCTTTCTTACAGGTAAAGCAGGAACAGGAAAAACGACCTTCCTTCATGACCTGAAAAAATCATCCACAAAGAGGATGATTGTTGTTGCCCCAACAGGTGTTGCTGCAATAAATGCCGGAGGTGTGACACTGCATTCATTTTTTCAATTGCCCTTTCACCCATACGTTCCATCATTATACCTGCCACAGGTTAGTCCTGAAAATCCGGCTGCACAAAAGGATCCTGCAGGTTATAAAATGAGCCGCGAAA
>JBAZCD010000520.1:0-552 GCA_041671205.1 Pedobacter sp. | reverse complement strand
CGCAGTCGACTCTGCCCTGAGACGGTACAAAAACCGCTATCTTCCATTTGGCGGAGTTCAGCTGCTTATGATCGGCGATCTTCAACAACTTGCTCCTGTTGTCAAAGATGAAGACCGGGAGATTCTTGACAAATATTATGATTCATCATTTTTCTTCGGTAGCCGGGCGCTCAGCAGCTCCGATTATGTAACTATTGAATTGAAACATATTTACAGGCAAAATGATCAGGTTTTTATTAACCTGCTTGGTAAAGTCCGCGACAATCACGTGGATTCGGAGGTGCTGAGCGAACTTAATAAAAGATATATTCCTGATTTTGACCCCGATTCAGGCGGCGGGTACATTACTCTTACTACTCACAATAATCAGGCACAGGCACTTAATGATTCGAAGCTGGAAAAACTTCCAGCCAGGCCTCGTACCTTTAAAGCCACAATTCAGGATGAATTTCCGGAGTTTGCCTATCCTACTGCCAGTGAGCTGATTCTTAAGGCAGGTGCCCAGGTTATGTTCGTAAAGAATGATATTTCAAGGGACAAACTTTTCTTTAA
>JBAZCD010000519.1:0-2537 GCA_041671205.1 Pedobacter sp. | reverse complement strand
CTTTCAAGTGCATTAAGACTTGTGATATCTCAAAAAGTCCCTACTGTATAATAATTGCACTGATCAACGCACTTAAAGGCAATTTTGAAAACGGATATGCATTTGCCGGTTCAAACGCTTTCAGGGCAACAAAAATTTACTCTGTAAAAGAGACTTTTCATGCGCTTTTAAAGGAGTATAGGGAGAGCAAGTAGGTAGTGGACCGAAGTCTTCGGTCTTCGGTCTTCCGTCTACCTTATAAGTTCAGGATACCCGATAGTTCCGGGTAAATTTTCAGCTAATCCCTTATCCGCCATCGGACACCCCGGTACCGGGCAATTGATAATTTTATGCTCTTTATTATCAGCAGGTTCCCAGCCCATTGTAAGGTAAAGTACAAAGAATCCTATTACATAAGCAACAGCTATGTGCCATCCTTTTTTAACCCACTCAATTACATTGCGCCCTTCGGGGAATTTATTTGTAATTGCCACCCCTGCAGATGATCCGAACCAAACCATTGAACCGCCAAACCCTACGGCATAAGCAAGCATTCCCCAGTCGTAATGTCCCTGATCGAGACAAAGTTTTGTAAGAGGAATATTATCGAATACTGCAGAGAGAAATCCAAGGGCAAATGCTGTAATCCAAGAGGCATCAGGCAGTTCCTCAACAGGCATCATTGAGGCACACATTACAAGGCATAACAAAAATACAGTTCCTTTGATAGCTCCCGGGACCTCCTTCCATGGTACTGGTCTGATCAGTGTCCCGATAACAATGGCAATCCATACTCCCAAGGCTGGCATATCATATAAAATGTTAGAAATTATTGCTCCGGTAAGAATGAGCCCTACATTGAAAATTTTCCACCAGTCTATTTTTGCTGTCGTACTTGCATCTTTCTGGATCCTATGGAATTTGTCCTGCTGATGTGAGGCGAACCATGCAAAAAACAGAAGAGCAGAAGCAGCAGCTAAAAATGCATGTAAAACATTAAATGCACTTACTCCGTCGATCCACATCATTGTAGTTGTTGTATCACCTAAAACACTTCCGCTTCCACCTGCGTTGCTTGCAGCAACAATAGCTGCAATATATCCAATGTGTACTTTTTTCTTAAAAACAACAAGTGCAATTGTACCTCCGATCAGGGCAGCTGCAATATTATCAAGGAATGATGATAAAATGAAAACGAAAATAAGAAGAATAAACGGACCTTTCCAGTCATCAGGAAGAAATCTTGGAAGTACATCAGGGACACCAGATTCTTCAAATATTTTCGAGAGAATAGCAAATCCAAGCAAAAGACCCAGCAGATTCAGAATGATTCCCCATTCCCCCTGCCTTAATCCTTTGTCCAAAATCTGTTCCATGAAAGGAGTCTCTCCGAAAAGGTGTTCAAACAGATGAAAGCCCGGATCAAAAATTAATTTAAAGGTCAGTAATACAGTCAACCCGATAACTGCAACCCAGAAAGTCTGCTTATGAAAAAGTGCAACTCCAAGAAGGATAAATCCGAATATTATAAATTCCACTCTTATCGGTCCGACTGCCGGCACTCCGCCATCAGCAGCAAAAAGGGAGAATGGTAAAATCAGTGCAATTATTAACATCATCATTCTCTTGCTGTTGCAGAGAGTCAGAGCCTTAAGGTAACTTTTCATTAGCTAATTATTTAATACAGATCTTTTTGAAAATTTTACAGGGTGCCAATTTATGAATATTTTTAGATTCATTCGGCATGATGATATAACCATTTTCAATCTCCCGGGATCTTATTCAACTTTCACTTTTCTATCTCTGATTTACCACAACTCGCGGATTTTTTATATTTTTGCTGTTTATTTAGATTAAATACAAGTAAGAAGTGCCTGGAGTGCCTAAAGTTAAATAACAATTGCAGTTTCTGATTGTTTGTTTATTAGAGGAGTTTTGATGTGAAATAAAAGAAATGGAAAAAAATCAGGATAAGATATTAGATGATGTAACATCAGGTGAATATAAATATGGGTTCTATTCCGATATTGAAATGGAACGGATCCCCAAAGGGCTTAGCGAAGAGGTTGTAAGGATCATATCAGCAAAAAAGAATGAGCCGGATTGGCTCCTTGAATTTCGTCTGAAAGCATATCGTCACTGGCTTACAATGAAGATGCCTTCATGGCCAAACCTGAAGATCCCTGAGATAAACTACCAGGAGATAATTTTTTATGCTGCTCCTAAATCACGGCCAAAACTTAACAGTATTGATGATATTGATCCCGAGCTGAGAAAGACTTTTGATAAACTCGGGATCCCGCTAACAGAACAGAAACATTTAGCAGGTGTCGCCGTGGATGCAGTAATTGACAGCGTTTCCGTAACTACTACTTTTAAGGAGACCCTGGCAGAAATGGGAATAATTTTCTGTTCATTCAGCGATGCTGTAAAGGAATATCCTGACCTGGTAAGAAGATATATGGGATCTGTTGTACCTTATACTGACAACTTTTTTGCTTCCCTTAATTCAGCAGTTTTCAGTGATGGTTCTTTCTGTTATATCCCGAAAGGGGTAA
>JBAZCD010000518.1:0-2539 GCA_041671205.1 Pedobacter sp. | reverse complement strand
TATTCATTCGAATTGCCCGGAAAAGTAAGGCCTAACCTTGTTAACTACGTTAAAGGATTGGTTTTTGACAAGCAGTCCCATGAATTACTGGATGCCAAAATTGAGATCATTAACCTGAAAGATGGAAAGATTATTTACGATGATGTCACAGACCAGGAAACCGGTGAATTCCTGGCAACCATGACCTCAGGTAAATCATTTGGCCTGAATGTGTCCAAAGACGGGTATCTCTTTTATTCTCAGAATTTCACACCGGATATGAGCCTGTACACCAAACCATTCAGGATCGAAGTTCCCCTTCAAAAAATTGAGCCAGGCAGACTCGTCGTGCTGAATAATATCTTTTTTGAAAGTAATAAATTTGATCTTTTAGCTGAATCAAAGACCGAATTGCAGCAGCTCATCCGTTTCATGAATGAGAATCCGACTGTATCCATAGAGATCGGCGGCCATACCGATAACATAGGAGATGATCAGTCTAATCTGGAACTTTCTGAAAACAGAGCAAAAATGGTTTATAACTATCTTATTACCAATAAAATAAATGATAAAAAAATTAGCTTTAAAGGATATGGGGAAGGACTTCCCTTAAATGATAATTTAACGGAAGAAAATAGAAAAAATAACAGAAGAACAGAATTTAAAATCATAACTAAATAAACATGGATCAGAACTACAAAAACCACACACGCCTGATTACAGGCTACCACAGGGTACTTGCTGTCTTTTTATTATCAGGATTGATAGGATCAGGCATCAACCTCTATGAATCATTGAATAATACCAATTTATATTCAGCAAGTTTACTCGTTCTCTTATTTGTATGTTGTACCATGCTGTACTGGTATGTACGCGTTTTTCCTCTCAAAGCCCAGGACAGAGCCATACGTGCAGAAGAAAATTTCAGACATTTCATCCTCAGTGGAAAGCCATTGCCTTCAGGCTTGAGAATCAGTCAGATCGTGGCACTTCGTTTTGCTTCAGATGAAGAATTCACGGATCTTGTTCAAAAAGCACTTGCAGAGAACATGAGTAATAAAGCGATTAAATTAGTAATTAAAAACTGGAAGCCTGATAATCACAGAGTTTAAACAGGGATTTTGCTTTAAATTCTATAATTAATAATTACCTTTTGTGGGCATTGAAGGAAAGGATTTTGAGAAATATAATCAGTTCATCAAATTATGAATACAAAAAAAAATCAAAGCATTTTTGACCGTCGTGAAGCATTAAAAATGCTTGGGATTGGTTCAACTGCAGGCATGATGGGTATGTTTGGTTCAATCTCTGATGCCAAAGCAACTGAAACAGAAGCACCATCCTATACCCGGGGAATGGCAGCTGTTAAGATCACCGGTGTTAAAGCCATTGCATGTGCTCCCGCCGGCTCAAACCTGATTGTAGTAAGAATTGAGACCTCAGAACCCGGATTATATGGGCTGGGCTGTGCTACATTCACTCAGAGAGCTGTAGCAGTAGTAACCGCGATCAACAGCTACCTTAATGATTTCTGTGTTGGAAAAGATGTAGATAATATTGAAGACATGTGGCACGGAGTCTATGTAAGTTCATACTGGCGAAATGGCCCGGTTTTGAATAATGCCCTTAGCGGATTAGACCAGGCTTTATGGGATATCAAAGGAAAGCGGGCAAATATGCCTGTTTATCAGCTTCTTGGCGGGAAAGTCAGATTTGCCGTTCCCTGCTATGCCCATGCCAGCGGAAATACCCCAGAAGAGGTTGCAGATAATGTGCAGAAATTTATAGATGAGGGTTATAAATATGTCAGGATACAACAGGGAGGCTATGGTGCTGTTGGAGTAACCCAGAAAAAACCAGACTTTAAAGAAGCTGGCTTTGGAAGCGCTACAGATGCATATATGGATGAAAGAACCTATCTGAGGTCTGTTCCAAAGATCTTTGAAGCGGTTAGAAAGAAATGCGGGGATGATGTAGAGCTTTTGCACGATATACATGAGCGGGTTCAGCCAATGGATGCGATCAATATGATCAAGCAACTTGAACCTTATCGTCCGTATTTTATCGAAGATCCTTTTTCTCCTGAAAACATGGAATGGTTCAAACAACTCAGAATGAGTACTTCCGTACCGATTGCTATGGGTGAACTATTCAATAATATCAATGAATTTAAAATGCCAATGGTAAACCAATGGTTTGATTATATCAGAATTCATATCTCCCAGATCGGCGGAATTACTCCGGCAATGAAAGTTGCCCGGCTTGGGGAGTGGTTTAATGTTAAAACTGCCTGGCATGGTCCGGGTGATGTATCTCCTGTTGGACATGCAGCCAATGCACACATTGATCTGGCTGTCTGGAATTTCGGAATACAGGAATCGGTACGTTTTTCTGATAAAATGAGGGAGGTGTTTTCAGGATGTCCGACCATGAAGAATGGTTATATGTATGTCAATGAAGTTCCGGGATTAGGTGTTGACATCAATGAAAAAGAAGCTGCAAAATACCCGATCGGTACTAAATCAAACTGGCAGGTACGTAAAGCGGATGGCACGTTAAT
>JBAZCD010000517.1:458-2544 GCA_041671205.1 Pedobacter sp. | reverse complement strand
GTTAATATTGGCAATGTCATCGCTTAAAGTGGCCGAGAACAAAAGGTTTTGACGCTTTTTGGGCAACAAGGGAAAGATGCGGGTCATCTCTTCCTGAAATCCCAGATTGAGCATTTTATCGGCTTCGTCCAAAACCAACGTATCGATATCGGATAAGTGTACCGCGTTCGATTCAACCAATTCGAGTAACCGGCCTGGAGTGGCAATCAAAACCTGGACACCCTGCAAACCCATCATTTGCGGATTAATGGACACCCCACCGAAAACAGCCAAGGTTTTGGTTCGCTCAGGAAGCGCAGAACCAAAAAGCAGGAAAACCTTCTCAACCTGTGCCGCGAGCTCACGGGTTGGCACCAGCACCAAAACCTGTATGTGCCTGTTTTTAAAATCCGTATTGCCTTGCAGATTCGTCAAAATTGGCAATACATAACTGGCTGTTTTGCCCGAGCCAGTTTGGGCAATGCCTAAAACATCTTTCCGTTTCAGAATGGCCGGAATAGCCTCTTTCTGAATAGGATACGGCTGTGTGTAATTCTGAGTAGCCAAAGCTTTTAATAAAGCGGGCGATAAACCGAAAGATGAAAATGGCATAGTAAATGTAAATATGTTTCAGGGGACAAAGATAGGGGAATAAATTTTTTAAAGCGGGGAAATAAAAGGCAGATAGCGGAATAGAAATCCTTAATGAAGGATGCAGATAATATTCTACCTGAATAACTTCAAATAATTATCCAATTTTGTATATTTAGTGATTATTAACCCATAGCAATTCAAACGAATATGGAAAAACTTATTGCATGTTGTGGTTTAAATTGTGCTACCTGCGATGCAAGAATAGCTACGATAGCAAATGATGATGAAATGCGTGCCCAAACAGCTGAAAAATGGAAAGTTCAGCATGGTGCAACAGGCATTACTCCTGAAATGATTAATTGTACCGGGTGCAGAGAAGCCGGAGTTAAATTTTCGCATTGTGATGTCTGCGAAATAAGGAATTGTGTGATAGCGAAAGACTTTCTGACCTGTGCGGATTGCGACAAGTTGGAGAATTGTGCACTACTGATAAACTTGCACCAATTTGTACCCGAGGCATTAGAAAATCTTAAATCATTGAATTAGATTAAAATCCTTCAAAACACCGCTTTAATTCCAATTCCTCCAGGGTAAGCTTCCAGATACCAATTGATTTCGGGCTGATACGAAATACCTTGTTCATTTTCCGGAAATTTTTGGCGGTATTTCCTGTAATTCCGTTTGGCAAGGGTAGGTTGTGTCCAAATCTGGGTTTCGGTAATTATCGAATTTAAAGCAAAGTATCCAATCCCGTCCCAAACAGTACGCTTAAAACCCAGCCAGGTAATTAATCCACCCCCCAGATTAACGGCTCCGGTCAAAGCATGATTTTTCCAGTTCATAGCCAGATTTTCACGTTTCGCACATTCATTCAATAACTCTTCTGCGATCGCCAGTTTTTTCAAGCGTTCTCTACGGGTAGTTGCAGGTATCAGAATCAATTGTTCAGGTTCGTTGCCTGGAATAAAGGGCGAGATAAACTGGCCAGCTACACCAAGTAATGTGGTTGCTGCTCCCAAGGCCATATCTTGCCTCATACTTTTACCGTTGCTGATAAAATAAACAGCTCCTTGCCCGATGGTTGCTGCACTGTATGCTCCCAGCCAACCATACCACCAGCGCTGAGTATTTACTTTATCGTGTTCAAGGGTGTTTTTGATGAATTGAAAACGTTTTGTGATCAGCGAATCCGGCATTTCATTTTGAGCACAAATGGGTGTGAATTGAATATTGAAAATCAGGATAAGGAGGAAAATTCCCCACGACAATTGATCTGTTTTTTTTCGAATCATGAGACCTCTAATATAAATCATTGTTGTCCGGTTAAAAATATTTATTTCTTAGATCATTAATCATAGCAGGACTTCTGGAAGGTATCGCCACTACGTGGCTTGTTTTTCATATTCTGCATTATTCTACAAAGATTAGGCTGCGATGCAGCCACATTTTCTAAAACGTAGTTGCAAAATCTTTGTAGATGAGCGATTTGTGTGTAACTAAAAGCTACGTAGTA
>JBAZCD010000517.1:0-448 GCA_041671205.1 Pedobacter sp. | reverse complement strand
TAGTAACGAAATTTTATTTCCGGGATATTTTCACCGGACAACAATGAATATAAACATAAAACTTCCTTTTAAAAGATCATTTTATTCCGTCCGAAAGAAGCAAAATGATGTATCCATCCAAATTTCGCGGACGGTTTGGTTTATCGCTACCTTACTCCCCGGGGCGATGCACCAGGCTATCAATACCTGCCTTGCCGGCAGGCAGGTTTCGCACTTACAGTACTAAAGAACCTATTAAAGGATAACCTTTCGACTGACTTCAACTTCTTCAATCCTCTAATAATATTAAATCTTCCAATTCTTCTTCAACCGGTTTTCCAACCATCCCCGATTCTTTCAATCTGGTAGATGCGACAAGTCTTATAACCATTAATCCGATCAGAACCATCAATGGATTACTCATCGATCCATCGGTTTTCGATTTAAAAATATCCATGCCGAAAATGAA
>JBAZCD010000516.1:0-2547 GCA_041671205.1 Pedobacter sp. | reverse complement strand
ATAATAAGTTCCAAAACTATATGTAAAGCTTAATGCAATCAAAAAACAGATAGTTCCCAGAATAGTCATTTGTGTAGTTGCTTTTTTTGAAAAGGCTTTTGCATCATCAGTCTTTGTTTCGATGGCTTTCCCATTCATTTGTGATAATAGCCCCAGTTTTTCATAAAGCGAGCCATATTTCTTTTGCAGATAATGAAGGTTGTCAACAGATTTGATGGAATCAGAGACTTTATATACAGAATCCCTGAATTCGGTAAATTCAATTTCAATATCCTTAAGAAGAACTGCCTCACCTTCCTCTGTTATATTATTTTTCGCAGATTCAAGTATATCACTGCATAAAATTAGTTCATTTTTGATAAATACAGAATCTGGTTTATTATTCATCAGAAAGCTATTTAAAAATTCCTGATTTATGTTGGTCAGATTTTCTGACATTTCACGTGCATAAACAACAGACAAAAAGTTTTCTTTCAGGATTGCGCTTGTTTTATTCGAGAGCCTGTTCAGATAATAGCCTGAAAATATAGACAGTACCAGAATAATCAGAAATAAAAATGCGAGTCCTATCGAAATTTTTGTTCTTATTGATTTTTTCATAATAATTTGATTTAATTGGTATTGATGTCAATTTTTTAAATGCTATCAAGTTCCAGGTTTAATTTTAATACATTTAACCGTGTTTCTCCTAAAATTAAAAATTGAGGTTTCTCTGTCATGTCTTTTATTAATTGTAATAGCTGCATTTTTTGAGTGTTATTAAAATCCCGGGCAACTGAAATTCGATTAACCTGCAATATGGCAGCATCAGGTGAAATATGGGGGTCAAGACCACTTGCTGAACCAAATAGCATTTCGGATGGAATTTCAGTAAGACTATCCAAATTATTAAAAACAATGAATCCGTCTCTGCGTTCCGCAACAAGCTTTTTCAACTTTGAACTGGTCAATCCCAGATTTGATCCGCCTGAAGGTAACGGATTATACGAAATTGCTGATGGCCTGGAGTTAAAATAAATTGTACTGTCAAATTGCTGGCCGATAAGTTCACTTCCAAGTATTATATTATCTTTTACAATCAAACTTCCATTAGCTCTTACAGGAAATACAACCTGTGCAATTCCGGTAACCAAAAGTGGGTAAACTATACCTGTTAATATTGTGAAAAACAGGAATATTTTCAAAGATATTAGTATTGTTTTCATTTTTCGATTGAATTACAAATTGACTAAAATATCAATAAGCTTAATTCCAATAAATGGCGCGAGAATACCACCTAAACCAAATATAATAAGGTTACGGGTCAAGGCCGCAAGGGCGGAAACAGGTCTGTAGCGAACACCTTTTAAAGCTAAGGGAACTAAAAGAATAATTATTATTGCGTTGAAAATTACTGCGCTCAGAATAGCACTTTGCGGAGAACCCAGATTCATAACATTCAGGACAGATAGAGGGCTGATTCCGTTAGTGCCTGCATAAAGCGAAACAGCAATAGCCGGAATAATAGCAAAATATTTTGCTATATCATTTGCAATACTAAATGTGGTAAGTGATCCACGGGTCATAAGTAATTGTTTGCCTACTCCCACAACCTCAATTAATTTTGTAGGATTACTGTCCAGGTCGATCATGTTTCCTGCTTCGCGGGCCGCCTGGGTACCGGAGTTCATGGCTATACCAATATCTGCCTGAGCAAGTGCCGGGGCATCATTCGTACCATCGCCGATCATGCCAACCAGATGCCCGTTAGCTTGTTCTTCACGGATCCGGCGCAACTTATCTTCGGGTGTTGCTTCGGCCATAAAATCGTCGACCCCTGCTTCTGCTGCAATAGCAGCTGCTGTTAATGGATTGTCACCGGTAATCATTACAGTTTTGATACCCATTTTCCGTAATTCGGCAAAACGCTGTTTGATACCACCTTTAACAATATCTTTAAGGTGAACCACACCTAAAACTTTTTTATCTTCGGCTACAATCAGGGGTGTTGCCCCCTGTCGTGCCAGATCGGAAACAATATTTTCAATTTCCAGAGGATAAAAACCATTATTATTTTGTATAAATGTGCGAATGGCTTCTGATGATCCTTTACGTACATGATGCATTATACCATCATTAGTTTTATAATCAACACCGCTCATTCTGGATTGTGCCGTAAAAGGGATAAACGTTGCATTGATCTGGTTGACTTCCCGGCCGCGTATATTGAATTTTTCCTTAGCCAGGATAACAATAGAACGTCCCTCCGGAGTTTCGTCCGATAATGATGAAAGCTGGGCCGCATCGGCAAGTACTTCTACCTCTACACCATCAGCCGGAATAAAATTGGTAGCCATGCGGTTACCTAAAGTGATTGTTCCTGTTTTATCGAGCAAAAGCACATCAACATCCCCTGCAGCTTCAATGGCACGACCACTTGTAGCTATTACATTACGTTGAATGAGCCTGTCCATACCACTTATGCCAATTGCACTCAGCAAGGCTCCAATAGTTGTAGGAATAAGACAAACTAACAAAGCAATTAATATAGGGATTGACAGGTTTTGA
>JBAZCD010000515.1:0-2574 GCA_041671205.1 Pedobacter sp. | reverse complement strand
TGCTGCGGTTAAGGCAGGTGTTATTTCAGTACTGGTGGCGTTATTTTGAAACACAACAGGCTTATTAATTCTTATTTGGGAAGTTGTCGTTGGAGTATAGTTGAAAAAGTTAACAACATGTTTACTAGACAGAGATGAATCTCGTTCTATATGAAGTATTCGTGGATCATTTTTAGTCACAACTTTTCCATCTATATAGAGTATATTATTTATGGTAGAAGTCGAATTACCCGCATAAGTAGTCATAACACCGTTTTCTATAACTTTTATCAAACCATCCTCTGATTCAATTGTCTTACCATTAACAATTGAAATGCTTTTGCCACGGCTTGGGCTTGGAGAGATAATTAAAGAAGAATTGCCTATAAAATTGTATTTAGGTTCATTATTGATTTCAGGAGAATAAGTGCTTGTATCATTCTGTGTCTGTTGGACGCTTTGTGAAGGTACTGTAACATGACACATTCCTGATTTGTTGATTTTAATGTTACTAGGTGGAGTTTGGTCTATTGTGACATTTGACATTCCACTGGCATTAATTATTACGTTGTTTTTTATTTGCCCTTTAATAGTCACATTGCACATACCACTTACATTTATTTTAGTATTATCTCCAACTGAACCATTAATGGTGACCTTTTTAGCACCACTGATATTTATAGTTGAATCCGGTTCGATATCAACAAAGGAATAACTACCCATACCGTTCAAATTAATATTTATACCCATGTCGTGATCTCTATGTTAAATTTAAGAGCATTATTATCTCGTTTTGTTTGATTTATGTCTATCGTGATGGCGTCACCTGGAAATTATTCGTTATAGCAAGAAACATCAATTAGATCTAGAGATACCAAATGCTGCAAGACGACATTGAAAAATGTAAGACTACTCCACCAAGGATTCATTCAATAAGCATCAGTACTTTTTTTCACAACGTACCCAGAAGTAGTTATGACAGTGACGAAGATGAAAATAAAAAATACTAGGGCGTGTTGACAATTGCTTCCTAGCCACGTCGTTCCGCGGCTTGCCCGCGTGATCTATATATGGAGATATAGGAACAAATCTCCATATATAGATCACGCTATTTGGCTACGTTTCATCCAGGCTACTGAGTTTTCAATGCAGTGTTTCCCCGCCTTCACGGGGACTACAGATAATATCATCAGAAGTAAGCGGTATTGTACTTAAACCGTAACTGAAGAGGGCAGATTTTTAAATACTAATGGATGAGTTAATTTTTATCGCGGAATATGATGCGGCCTTTAGATAAGTCATAGGGTGTAAGTTCAACCTTAACTTTATCGCCAGTTAAAATTCTAATGTAGTTTTTACGCATACGACCAGAAATGTGGGCAGTGACAACATGTCCATTTTCTAATTCAACACGAAACATAGTGTTGGGCAGTGTATCTACAACAGTACCAGCCATTTCTATATGATCTTCTTTTGCCATAGGTCTCTCAGTGATGTAACCAGATTAATTTATAAAGTTTTCAAAATGTAAACTAAATTTGATTGCAAGTATACTGCTAAAATACAGAAAATGGCAATTAAACAGCGTTAAAATTTATACTAGAGGTATAAATTATCTTGTGGTGCAGTATGCCATACCCCTTGTTTTGTAGGATATTCTAAAGAAAGGTGTAATAAACGGAGAAACTCACTTCGATTGATGATTTTAGCACCGAGTCGGTGTAAGTGATTTGAAGGGATTTGGCAGTCAATAAAATGGAAATCCCAAGCAGCCATCGTGTGACATAAATAATAAAATGCAATCTTTGACGCATCAGTGACTATATGAAACATGGATTCACCAAAAAATGCTCGTCCTAAACTGATCCCATATAAGCCTCCAACTAATTTATCTTCTTGCCATATTTCAAAAGAATGGGCATAACCCATGGCATGCAATTGTGTGTATGTTTCTATCATTTCATGAGTAATCCATGTCTTATTCGTGCGATCCGAGCAAGTGGCGCACGCAGTAATTACTTCTAGAAAGGCCGTATCCGTGGAGAATCTATATGATTTTTTTAAGGACTTTTTTAAGCTGTGTGACAGTTTGAATTCAGCAGGTATTAAGATAAGTCTTGGATTAGGAGACCACCAAAGAACAGGAGTGCCCGGGTTGTACCATGGGAAAACTCCTTGGGAATAGGCCTGTAGCACACGTTGCGGCGATAAATCACCGCCAATAACTAATAAACCTTGATTATCACTGGTTTCTGGATCTGGAAACTTCAAATCTTGCATAGAGGCTGATGATGTGTTCATTAAACTCTCGGTAAATTTAGGAGCGTTTTATTTAAGAAAAAGAACAGTTATCTTTAAGATAGCATTTCCATGTATCTTGGGTATATCCTACACTTATTATAAATTAATCATGGGGAAATTAATTGGACTATCTTTATAGTTTAGGCAATATTTTAATTCTTCTTAGCCTTAGTTGCAGAAAAGTTCTATTGATTCGTATTATTTTTGCTCTGTCTGACACATGTTTTTTATTTTATGGGCTATTAGTAAATATTCTTCCTATTGCTTATTGCGCAATAGCATCTTTAGCTATTA
>JBAZCD010000514.1:0-2578 GCA_041671205.1 Pedobacter sp. | reverse complement strand
GTTCCATTAATTTTGCCTCATTAAAAGATGTGCGCGGCTGGTATTTGTTTGTTTTGATCTTGTCGATCGGTATGCGGGATATTGTTTCCTTTGAGGGGGAGTCCGATGGTCTTGAAATTTTGAGGTTCATCCCGGGAATAAGCGTTTCGAGCCCTTTTCCTAATGCTTTATGCATAATGTAGCTCCTTTTATTAACAGCAATTACGAATTACTAATTAACAGCAATTACGAATGACCAATTACAAATTACGAATGAACGGCAATGACTTTGAATTACCGGTGTTAATTTGTCATTCGTCATTGGTAATTCGTCATTGTTGTTTATGTTACTGCAACTTGTTCGATTTGACTTGTATTATCAACCAAAACACGTTCCCATGATTTATTAAGTTCCATTATTTCTACCGCAAGATCAAGGTATACTTGGGCGCCTTTAGACGCTTTGTCATATTGGAAAATTGGTTTTCCAAAACTGGGCGCTTCGGCAAGCCGAACACTGCGCGGCACAATACTTTGAAAAACTTTATCGCCGAAATATTTTTTTATTTCAGCAATGACCTGCTCAGACAAATTAAGCCGGCTGTCAAACATGGTAAGTAATATGCCTTCGATAGCGAGGGAGGGATTTAAATTTGATTTTACGAGATCAACGGTTTTTAATAATTGCGTAAGTCCTTCAAGGGCATAATACTCGCACTGGATAGGAATTATCAAAGAATCAGCGGCTGCTAATGCGTTGAGGGTCAAAAGACCAAGCGATGGGGGGGAGTCAATAATAATATATTTATAGGAAGCTTCGTATTCCCTGAGAATATTAGCCAATTTAAGTTCCCTGTTTTCAAGCCCTACGAGATCAAGCTCTGCGCCGACAAGATTAATATTAGAAGGAATAATATCAAGTTTTTCAATCTTTGTTTTCAAAATTACCGACGACACGGGGGTATCTCCGATAAGGACATGATAAATACTTTTTTCAATTGCATTTTTATCAAAACCAAGTCCGCTCGTTGTGTTTCCCTGCGGATCGAGGTCAATCAACAGGCATTCCTGGCCGTATTCAGCAAGCGAGGCAGAAAGATTAATCGCTGTTGTTGTTTTGCCAACCCCGCCTTTTTGATTTGCTATTACAATTACCTTACCCAAGGCCATATGCAAGCTCCTTTATACGCTTTCTTTAAGTTGTTTAATGATTATATCAAAAAAAGAATTCCTTTTACAACAACAAAATGTTTCACGTGAAACATTTTGCAGGGGCAACGAGCACTGCGTAAGCAGACCATGGCAATCTTTGTCAGAAAGTCGAGATTGCTTTGTCACTTTGTTCCTGGCAAAGACGAGGTGAGTATATTTTTGAGAGATCTCAGTTAGTTTTTAACAATACCGGATAGATCAGCCCTTTTTTTTATCAATTGGTAGGTAATGTTTGATTCACTTTCTCGATCAAGGGCTTTTTGAAATTTAACAATAAAGGAAATAATTGAATAACCAAACCCGGCGATAATCAATATAGCAATGAAAAAATAAAGTTTGCCATATTTATTATCAGATAACAAGACATTCTTTGGCACATCTTGCAGGATCCTGTTAATGGCTAAGGGTGCGCCGCACATATAACAGGTTACGGCGCGGGGTTTATTGTTAAATTCGCATCCAGGACATATCATTTAATAGACCCTTTCAGAATTGAGATTGCTTCGGCAAAAATCGCCTCGCAATGACCGTATTGATACACTTTTTCAGCGATTTTAAAATTGTTTCACGTGAAACAATTTTTCTCTATTGAAATTTTAAATACGCTACAAAGGCCTTTTTTCCGGTATTCCCGGTTTTCGTGGATATTCATTTGGTGTATTAAATTTCTTGGTTATTATAACAATACAATGCTTTTTTTCTATATTTTCAGGGGTGTACCATACGATATCATCAATATTACCGCCTAATTTTAATAATGCATTCTTTGAAAGTGCTATTTCTTCCTCAATCTGCCTTCCTTTATAAGCAATAATCCTGCCATTGATCTTAATAAATGGAAGACATAATTCTAAAAGAGTAGGTAATGGTGCCAAGGCTCGAGCAAAGGCAATATCAAAACTCTCTCTGTAGCTATTTTTATGGGCTAATGTTTCAGAACGTTCGCATATAACTTCACTATCAGAAAGATTGAGTTTTTTTAGTGTATAGCTAAGAAATGAGCATTTTTTTTGCGTAGAATCATTGAGTGTTAAATGAAGAGAGGGATGAATCAATTTGATTGGTATTGAAGGAATTCCTGCTCCGGTTCCTATATCAATAATCCGCATATTATTTTCAAAAATTATACCTTTGATACCGCGTAATGTATCGATAAAAAGGTTATCAACAATGTCGCCGGGATTTTTAAAACCAGTAATGTTATGTTTTGCTGAATTGTTTAAAATAAGCTGTAAATACATGTCAAATTTAAATATATGTTCAGGGCTCAAGCCTTCGGCAGATAATGAATCAACGTAGATCTTAAAATCGCTATTAAAATATGTCATAAAAATTAAATTGACTTGAATTATCAATACAATTTATGATTTTAATCATGCCATTGCTC
>JBAZCD010000513.1:0-2581 GCA_041671205.1 Pedobacter sp. | reverse complement strand
AATATTACAGCTGATACACTTGCGGATATATCAGGAGAGGAAAGCTTTCAGTTACAACACAGCGGAAAGCTGAGTGAACAGGAGCTTCAGTTATGGGCCAATGCTAAAATGCTCAAACACAAGCTGGCTAAAATAAGAGGCCGCGTTACAACAGATGGAACGGCGGCTGTAAAACCGGGAAAAATGTTTGAGTTAAAAGGGGTTGGAGAGCGTTTCGAGGGGAAATTGTTTGTAACGGGGGTTCGGCATCAGGTAGCTAAGGGCAATTGGGAAACTACCCTGCAATTTGGTATCAATCCCGAATGGTTTGTACAAACTTATCCGGTACAGCAGCCATTAGCCGGCGCGCTGTTGCCTGCCATTCAGGGTTTGCAGATTGGTATAGTAACAAAACTGGAGGGCGATCCCGATGCTGAGGATCGCATTATGGTTCGTCTGCCTCATATTAATTCAGAAGATGAGGGGATTTGGAGCAGAATAAGCACTCTGGATGCAGGTAGTGACAGAGGAACTTTCTTCAGGCCTGAAATAGGAGATGAAGTTATTGTCGGGTTTATAAATAACGACCCGCGGCATGCTGTGATATTGGGTATGTGTAACAGCAGTAAAAATGCCGCACCGTTAGAGACCAGTGATGATAATCATGAGAAAGGTTATGTATCCCGAAGTGGCATGAAAGTAATATTTAATGATGAAAAAAAGACGGTCTGCATTGAAACTCCTTCAGGGAATAAATTTCTTCTTTCCGAAGAAGATAAAGCCATAAAAATGGAAGATCAGCATGGGAATAAATTCAGCATGTATCAGGATGGGTTTAAAATAGAAAGTATCAAAGATATTGTGCTGAAAGCGGCAACAGATATAAAAGCGGAAGGGGTAAACATAAATTTAAAAGGAAGCGGAGGAATTAAAGCGGAAGGTAGTTCAACAGCAGAAATATCTTCAGGAGGAAGTACAACAGTTAAAGGATCGATTGTGAAAATTAATTAAGAATAAATGCCCGCAGCAGCAAGAGTTGGTGATATGCATGTTTGTCCGATGGTGACCGGAACGGTTCCTCATGTAGGAGGGCCTGTATTACCACCAGGTGCAGCAACAGTTTTGATTGGTGGTATGCCTGCCGCTTGTGTGGGTGATATGCTTACCTGTACCGGTCCGCCGGATACTATAGCTGCCGGTTCATCCACAGTTATGATTTGTGGAAAGCCCGCAGCAAGGATGGGAGATTCGGCAACACATGGCGGTTCAATAGTAGCAGGCTGTCCAACGGTAATAATCGGTGGTTAAATTTTTGTTATGGCAGAGGTAAAAACAAATGATTTCCTGGGGCGGGGTTGGAGTTTTCCGCCGGAATTTAATATTACATCTCAGTCAGTGGAAATGACAGAAAAGGTAGATGATATTTATAAGAGCCTTGAAATATTACTTACCACGAAGGTTGGTGAACGCATAATGCAGCCCAAGTATGGTTGTAATATGGATGAACTGATCTTTGAATCATTGGATACTGCCACAAAAACTATCATCATAGATAAAATCAAAACTGCTATACTCTATTTTGAACCTCGTATTGATGCTAAGAAGATAGAACTGAATACCGATAATGAATCTGAGGGAATGATTGTTTTGGAAATTGAATATGTGGTAAGGGCAACAAATACGCGGTTCAATTTTGTGTACCCTTATTACCGTAACGAAGGAACTGAATTACAATTTATTAGTACCAATAATCCTGTAGCATTTTAAGTCATGGCTTGCATAACTAACAAAAACCCTTTAACCCATGGCGGAACAAGCCAGGAGCAGCGTCTGCTCAACGAGATGAAAAGGGGATATGTGAGTATTGATGAGCGCGACTATGCCGATTGGATTGTCTTTGCCAGCAGGTTCTCAGCCTACCTTAATTATTATAATCTGGAAAATAAGGTTACTAATAATTGGCAGCCATTTTTCGAAAGTGATGTATCTGCAGTATTAGGTTCAATAGCTATACAAGACATTGAGGAGTATAAGCTCGAAATAAAAACCAGGTTTGATATTTTAAAAACTAATGAACAGCAGGAAAATCCTAAAAAAGAAAACTTAAGCGCTGTAATTGCGGGTGTACTTACTTTATCCAAAGCATTAGATTTCTATACTTCAAAGCTGGCCGATGATAACCAACTGAAAATTAATATCAGGAACCTGGTTCATGTCAAATTACAACCAGCACTTCAAAAGCTGCTTGCATATTATAAAGGCGGAAAAAAATTGAAGTTGATTAAGGATAAAGATCAGCCCGGCTGGAAGGTCATTGGTATTCCGGTTGAAAAGACTTCTGTAATTCTGGCAGAAGGATTATCCTCTATGTGGTTTAAAAATGAGGCTAACTGGACAGACTTTTATGCCGGTATTCCGGAGGATAAAAGCATTTATGGTAATCCGGCCTCAGATCCGATCAGAAAAATAGGTCATGCAGCCAATCATAATTTATTCAGAGGAATATTCGACCAATTTTTAATGTCCTATGCCAGGATCATTAAAGAGTCTGAAACTGCATTGATGCAAAGTTTAACTACAGTAAATAATCATACCCCTGATT
>JBAZCD010000512.1:945-2585 GCA_041671205.1 Pedobacter sp. | reverse complement strand
TCTCTCCCAATCTTCAGATTTTTCTGCCATTAAGAAATACTTTATGCAAATTTGGATTAAAATCAATTCTTATGAAACAGGGGCTTTTAATAGATATGGACGGCGTAATTTACAGTGGTGAATTATTAATAGATGGAGCCGACAGATTTATAAATAATCTAATAAAGAAAGATATACCATTTACATTTATGACCAATAACAGCCAGCGTACCCGGCTTGAGGTTGTGCGTAAGCTGAAGCATCTCGGAATTGATGTGACCGTTGATCATGTATACACCAGCGCCATGGCGACCGGTAAATTCCTTGGCGATCAGGGTTCTCATGGTACTGCCTACGTATTGGCTGAGGGTTGATTCTTAACCAGTCTACATGAAAATGGAATTACACTTGTAAACACCGATCCTGAATTTGTGGTATTGGGCGAAGGAAGGAATTTCACATTGGAAATGGTGCAGCGCGCTGTAGATATGATCCTGGCAGGGGCAAAATTTATTACCACCAACAGGGATCCATCACCTAAAAAACCGGGATGGAATAATCTGGGTATCGCAGCTACCACCGCCATGATTGAAGAAGCAACCGGCAGGAAAGCTTTCGTTACCGGAAAACCAAGTCCGGTGATGATGCGTTCGGCCCGAAAATACTTAGGTCTGGAAACAGGAGGCACAACGGTGATAGGTGATACCATGGAAACCGATATACAGGGAGGAGTTCAAATGGGATACAAAACAATTCTGGTTCTCTCAGGTATAGCCCAAAAGGAAGATCTCAGCAACTATGCCTTCAAACCTGATTTAATTAGCAGTTCGATTGACAAGATTAATTTGCCCTTAAGATGGTGGGAAAGCTGACAGGATATCCGGAGAGTTAAATCCGGACATCTTATTCAAAAGATTCTCTGATTTTCAAATTCATTGGGATATCCCAGATACCTACTCTGGGGTGTAATCTGCGGAACAATAATCTGAAGCAGTCCTGAAATAATTAAGCTCTTTACATCCGGCAAAAGAAATCAAAAGCCTCCAAAAGCAATTAGTCAGAAAAATTGTAGAAAGTAATTCATACTGAATAACAGACACTTACATAAATTGTCGAAAAACATAAGGGGGGGGTGTCCGCCATCGAATCGACTTCTCCTCATATGTTAATTGCCTGTTCGACAAGTAGCAGATATGCAATTATGACAATAGTACCTCGGCTGGAATATTCAGTTCACGATGGAACAATTTGGCCAATTCTAAAGTAAGTGGTTTCCTTCCACTTAAAATTGAAGATACGTACCCCTTACTCCCAAACTTACCAACCAAATCCTTATTTTTCAAACCAACGTCTTTCATTTTTGATTTAATTGCTTCAATGGGATCAGGCATTGGAACAGGATAGTTTGCATCTTCATATTGCTGAATGAGCAAAAGAGCAACCTGTAACATCTCACCTTCCTTAGTATCCGGACTAAGCTGTTTATCAAATAGCTCATCAACCCAGTTTAAATACTCCTGATATTGTTCCTCGCTTTTAATAACTTTCAATTCCATATTACCTTCTTTTAAAGATGACGCTTTCAACATCAATTTTATCATATTCAGCATGCGTGCCAAACCATTTTACCTGAATGGCTTTGTATTCAAAAACAATCCTTA
>JBAZCD010000512.1:0-935 GCA_041671205.1 Pedobacter sp. | reverse complement strand
AACCAAACTGGCATTGCCATAAACTTTCTTTAATTCATTAAAGTTTTTGAAATCAGCTTTTTCAAGTTCATGATACCATTCTAAAAGTGCGGTACTTGCCAATGAGTATTGTTTGACATATTCCAGCAAGGTCCTTCTCGTGATGATATTAAACACAATACAAAGATATTAAAATGTTTTCCAATAGAAAACATTTTAATTGCTATTAATTTGGAATAATTCTTATTTTAGTTATAATAGAATATGAAGCAAATAAAAACATCTGTAATAGCTATACTCACAGTGATTCTGATATCACCTGCATGCAGAAATAGCATTGATGGAATCATTATTACAGGACAAGTAGATAATATTAACGGCACAAAAGTAAGGCTTACAAATTTAGATTTAACTGAAGTTTATGATTCTACTATTGTAAGAAATAATCAGTTTAAATTTAATAGTACCGTTCCGGAAGAAGGTTTTTATTATATCAATTTTAGAAATAAAACTCCATTTAGACATGGAAAATCGACTTCTGCAGGATGGCTCCACCCCTGTTTATTGTATTTGGAAAAGAATGGAAAATATTCTTTTAAAGCTAGTGGAAAATATCAAATCTTATATAATTATTATACCATCAACTCCTCTTCATACAACCAGCAAAAATTAAATGAATATTATTCAGGCGTAAATTTAAAAAGAAAAAGGCTGCTTGTCGAAAAACGAAAATACCTTCACCTGGCAGATATCTTTTTACAACAGGGGAATAATGACAAGTATAAAAAGTACCTCGACTCATCAAGCATAATAGAAAACAAAGAAAGACTTATCTACCGCGAAGGCACATATGAGTATATTAAAAATAACCCCTCTACCTTGATCACTCCCTATTTAATTACCCAAATGCCAGATTTTTTCGAGAACTATTCATTATATAAAAATGTATTGGATGG
>JBAZCD010000511.1:0-2591 GCA_041671205.1 Pedobacter sp. | reverse complement strand
ATCTGAACAATAAGAACTCGGCTGATGAAAATTATGCCCGCGAATTACAGGAACTGTTCACCCTGGGTAAGGGGCCAAAATCAAATTATACTGAGAGTGATGTTAAGGCCGCTGCCAGAGTTTTAACCGGTTATACCGTAAATGCAACTACTATTTCCTCGGCATTTGATCCTATCAGGCACGATACAGGCTTCAAGCAGTTTTCATCATTTTACAATAACACGATCATTGCAGGAAAAACCGGTGCAAACGGAACCACGGAAACAGATGAATTGATCAATATGATCTTTTTACAATCTGAAACAGCGCTCCATATATGCCGAAAGCTTTATCGCTTCTTCGTTTATTATGAAATTGATGAGGCTACAGAAAGCAATGTTATTGTTCCGATGGCCAACCTGTTCAGATCGGGTAATTATGAGATAAAGCCTGTTTTAAAGGCTCTTTTTAGCAGCGATCATTTTTTCGATCCGGTAAACAGGGCTTGTTTAATCAAGAGTCCGGTTGATTTCTGCCTGGGATTGGCCAGAGAGTTTAACATGATATTTCCGGCTGCTTCTGACTATGTTAATCAGTATTATATGCATGATTATATCCGTACTCAGGCCTCAAACATGCAGCAAAATATTGGCGATCCTCCGGGAGTTTCCGGCTGGTCGGCATATTACCAGGAACCGCAATATCATGAGCTCTGGATCAATGCAGATACCTTACCCAGACGCAACCAGTTCAGTGATGCGATGATCGGAAACGGGTATACCAGGAACGGGAAGAAAATAAATATTGATATTCTGGCTTTTGCTGCTGCCTTATCCGATCCGGCTAACCCCAATACCCTGATAAGTGATACGCTGGCAATACTTTATGCGATGGATATCTCACAACAGGTAAGAGATTTCTTAAAAAGTATACTTTTATCCGGTCAGACCTCCGACTCCTACTGGACAGATGCCTGGGTAACTTATAAAGCCAATACCAGTAATACAACCAATAGAAATATTGTGCTTAGCCGCCTGCAGGCGATGTGTAAATATCTCATGAATCTTCCTGAATATCAGTTATCATGAAAAGAAGAGATTTTATCCGAACCACCGCACCTGCAGGAATCGTCTTTCCTGCGCTGATAAATGGCTTTACATTTAAAGCATTTGCCGAATCTCCGCTGGTATCAGCCCTAACGCAAGCTCCGACAGAAACAGATCACGTACTCGTCATCATCCAATTAAACGGAGGTAATGACGGGCTCAACATGGTTATCCCATTTGATCAGTACGATAACCTGGCGAATGCCCGTTCAAATATCATTCTTCCCAAAAATAAAATACTCAAATTAGACGGTACAAGTTTTACGGGTTTACACCCTTCCATGACCGGACTTCAAACGCTGTTCAATCAGGAGAAACTTCAGATCGTACAATCGGTTGGTTACCCGCAGCCAAACTTCTCCCATTTCCGTGCAACCGATATCTGGCTCAGTGCATCCGATTCCAACCAAACCTTAAATTCAGGATGGGCCGGGCGCTATCTGAACGAAGAGTATTCAAATTATCCGATTGGATATCCGAATACGGTCATGCCTGATCCTCTGGCAATTCAGATTGGTTCATTTGTTTCTCCTGCCATGCAGGGGCCTGCCGTGAATATGGGAATGGCTATTTCTGACCCAGTGAATTTTTATAACCTGATCAATGGCATTCAGGGAACAGCTCCCAATACACGAGGGGGTAAAGAACTAACCTATGTCCGTCAGATCGCCCAGCAAACACAGCAGTATGGAAGTGTCATAAAAGCGGCGGCAGCTAAGATAACCAAACAGTTTTCCGGATATCCAACAGGCAATAGCCTGGCCGATCAGTTGAAAATTGTAGCGCGATTAATTGCCGGCGGACTGAAAACAAGGATCTACATGGTAAGTCTGGGCGGGTTTGACACCCATGCCCAGCAGGTGAATGCTGCAGCAAAGGAAACAGGGAATCATGCCGTCTTGCTGCAAAGAGTTTCTGAAGGCATTAAAGCATTCATGGATGACCTCGACTTCCTGGGTGCTCAAAAACGGGTCATTGGAATGACCTTCTCTGAATTTGGACGACGCATCAAATCAAACGGAAGCGGAGGTACAGATCACGGGGCAGCCGCGCCTCTCTTTGTATTTGGCCACTATGCTCAGAGTGATGTTATTGGAAATAGTCCTACTATTCCTCTGACCGCGAATACCGGTGACAATGTCCCGATGCAATATGACTTCAGATCGATCTATGCCTCTATTTTACAGCAATGGTTCTGTGTCCCTGAAAGCACTCTTGCCAATGTCATGCTCAAAAACTTCCAAAATATCAATGTAATCAAAAAATCTGCTCCCTGCATGTCTACCAGTCCGGAGGTGATCAGTCCGAATGCAGGCAAAAACCTGATCAGCAATTACCCGAATCCATTTCAGACATCCACTACGGTCTCCTACGAAACCTTTGGCGGGCATACATTGATTCAGGTCTTCAATACCGAGGGGCGCTTAATAAAAACATTGGTAGATAAGGAAATTGGTGCAGGCAATCACAAAGTTACCTTCGAAAATGAAGGTTATTTACCCGGAG
>JBAZCD010000510.1:0-2612 GCA_041671205.1 Pedobacter sp. | reverse complement strand
TCATCCGGTTATTGAAATTACTGCGGCACTGATCGTCGCAGAATTTTTTGTCGGTACGCCCGCGCAGGGCAGCGCCGCAGTCTAAACATTCCCGTTCCATAGCTTATATATTGAATTGCAGGATCAATTTAAGGGCTAATCCGCTAAATCGCTTATAAACGTATGTATCCGTTTATTGTACGGTAAATAAAACCCCTTCTTCTCAACTTTAACCTATCGCTGCCGGGTGGCACGATCATGTAAATTAAATAATTAAAAAGATGAGTAATCTAAGAAACAGTGTACGCCTGATGGGATTTTTAGGAAATGATCCGGAAGTAAAAGCCATCGGCGAGAAAAAGAAAGTGGCCAGGGTATCGATCGCCACAAACGATTCTTACAAAAATGATAAGGGAGAGAAAATTGAAGAAACGCAATGGCATAACCTGGTGCTTTGGGACCGGCTCGCCAGTCTGGCAGAGAGTTACCTTCATAAAGGCTCCGAAGTGTGCATCGAAGGTAAACTCAACAGTCACTCCTATACGGATAAGGAAGGAGCCAAGCGCTACGTGACCGAAGTGATCGTGCATGATTTGCAGATGCTGGGGAAGAAGACTGTTTGAGTTTTACGTGATACGTTTTACGTAATACGTTCTGAATCGTAGTTCAGAGTAAAAGCAGCATGATTGGTAAGATTTCAAGATGTTTTTTGCATTTAGCCTGCGCTCTGCCAAGAAGATAAATTTCTTCTGAATCAGTCTCAAAACGTAAAACGTATCACGTACAACATATCACGTACAACATATCACGTACAACGTATCACGTACAACGTACAACTCCTCAATTAAACCCCTTAAAGTCCCCCCTTTTATACACCCCGGGACGGGCATGGTCGCCTTCCTTGAAACTGAAGTCGACTTCGCTTATTCCGCCCAGTTCTGTCAGAGAGAAAGTGACTTCTGCAATGTAAGCCCGGGCGCCTTCAGAACCCATTTCACTGGTGAGATAATTCGCATCCGCTATTTTGACATAGGCCTTTATTCCATCCTGTTTCACCCATTCCAGCTTAATCTGGGGGTATTTATAATTCAATGCATCCACCAGATCCAGGTAGCTCAGGTTAGTCATGTTGGCAGCCGGATTCTTTTTGATCTCCATCAGGTGTGTGCTGTCATTCAACTCTACCGTCCATGGAACAACAAGTGTTTTACTCTGGTCGGCAAGCGAGGCTGAATCTGCTGCCTGCTCTTCCAGCGATTTCTTTGAGGTATCGCTCTGGCAGGATACCGTTAAAAGCAGGGCGATTATTGCGAAATAAAGTTCTCTTTTCATAATCAAACAGGTTAAGGTGTGCTATGTGCTACCGGAAGGATCTTTCCGTTAAAAAATTTATGCCCGCTTAAGGCGAAATCAGCAATGTATTTGCCCATTTCGAAGGCCATAACCGGCGACTGATAATCAGGGAAGGCTTTTTCAAGCATTTCGGTCTGTGCCGAGCCCAGTGCCAGACAGTTGACCGCGATCTCTAATCCGGCAAGCTCAGAGGCAAGGCACTCGGTCAGGGTATGTAAGGCTGCTTTACTGGCTGAATAGGCAGATAAACCGGAGAACTTTTGGCTGCCCTGAAATCCGCCCATGCTGCCTATATTTACGATATGACTTTTAGCAGGCATCAAAGGCACGATCTTCTGGATCATTTTAACATGGCCTAAGAGGTTATTCTGCAGCATCTCTGCGAAATCGAGTTGTGAGAGCTGCATGAATGGCTTATTGACCAGCGAGCCGGCATTATTGATCAGAATATCAACCTGGCCCATTTTTTCTTTAATAAATGGAATCAGGCCGTTCTCATAATCATCATGTACAATATCAAATTTTGCAGTATAGAGTTTGCAGCCAGGATTCAGGGCAAAAGCAATTTCCTGTAATTTATATAATTTATCTTCAGATCGTGCCAGGGCAATGATCTTCTGGTTCCCGTTTCCGATCAACTCCAGAACAGCCTCAAATCCCACACCACTGCTGGCACCGCTAATTACAATATTCATACTTATTGGTTTATTATCTGGCTTTGAACTTTATTGATCAAATATAACCCGTTATAAATCAGTTTGTTTAATTCAGGTTCATTGGAGGCTTTCAATTCCAGATATATTCTGATGTCTCTGGCAATTAAACTATATATTTTTTCCGGTTCTAATATCTCTAAAATTTCCATAGCACAAAGCCAGTCGTCCCGGAAATTCTGCTTCAGCTCTTCCCATATACCTGTTAAACGTTCAAATCCGCTTTGTGTTTCACGGCAAGATCGTACCTGGCTGAAAAGCTGCTGATATCGTGTAGCAGCCTCATCATATTCCGGATGAAAGGTAGCTGTTCTTGCTTTCGGGGCAATTTCTTCAAAGGCATCTTTGTCGGCAGCGCCGCAATATACAGACACGACTTTTTCACCAACCGCCAGGTCATAAATGCCCCATGAAGGATCAAAATAGATATTTTCCCGTTCATCTTTCAGGCTGCATCCGGCAAAACTGATGAGGATTATTCTGGAATTTCTTCGTTCAACAGATCTGACAACTCCTGTCAGTGTTAATCCGCTGCAAAAGTTTAATATAGCAGTATGTCCTTCGATA
>JBAZCD010000509.1:0-2612 GCA_041671205.1 Pedobacter sp. | reverse complement strand
CGCACTTCCCGGCTCCAGTCAAATGAAAAACCCAGGTTATCCAGCTGTTCGCGATAACGGTTTATATTAGTTTCTGTTGTAAGTGCCGGATGCTGCCCCGTTTGAATTGCATATTGCTCGGCAGGCAATCCAAAGGAATCATATCCCATGGGATGAAGAACATTAAACCCCTTCAAGCGCTTGTAGCGGGCAAATATATCTGAAGCAATGTATCCGAGCGGATGCCCCACATGTAATCCCGCACCCGAAGGGTAAGGAAACATATCCAAAACATAATATTTCGGTTTCGCAGAACTATTGTCAACCTTAAAGGTCTGATTTTCGGCCCAGAATCTTTGCCACTTCTTCTCTATATCTCTGAATTGATAATCCATCATAAAACTGATAAGCTGCGAAAATACTAAAATCTGCGATTTTTTGAACCAGATACTGCCCCTAAAACCTTAATTAAATTACATAAAGGCATGAACTTGAAATTTTAACAAAGTTTAACTTCAAATCAGGGCATTTCAACGCTTATTATTTAGGTTTATGAACTGAAATCTTTATTTTCGCATCATATCATTTTGCTCATGGAAGAATTTGAAACAAGTACATCATCCGGAAAAACTAAAACTATTTACGTTTCTACCGTGATCAGTATTGCTCTGGTTCTGTTAATGACAGGCCTGCTCGGATTAATTCTGGTGCATGCAAAGAACCTTTCAAAATATGTAAAAGAGAACATTGTACTTAACATCATTGTGAATGAAGGTGCGAAAGAAGTGGATATTACGGCCTTACAAAAACAGCTGGATGCTAATCCATACGTACTGAAAACCCAATATGTGAGTAAAGAACTCGCCGCCAGAAACTTAACTAAAGACCTGGGTGAAGATTTTGTTGACTTCCTGGGATATAACCCGCTATTATCATCCATCGATATCTATATGAAGGCTGATTACGCCAATAACGAGAGTATACAAACATTCATAGGACAACTCACAAAAAATCCATTGGTCAAAGAAGTCATTTACCAAAAGTCATTGATTGACATGGTAAACCAGAATATCAGGGGAATTGGTCTTGTCATACTCGCATTCGCAACCATTCTGCTGATCATTGCCATAGCCCTGATCAATAATACTATCCGGCTTGCTATCTATTCACAGCGGTTTCTGATCAAAAGCATGCAACTTGTTGGAGCAACTAAAGGTTTTATCCGTAAACCGTTTTTAACTTATGGTATTCTGCACGGATTATTTGCAGGACTTATTGCCGTCATATTATTATTACTCACTTTATATCTTGCACAACAGCAGGTACCCGAAATGATCATTCTGCGAAACTGGTTTGAATTCGGAATCGTATTCATTGCAGTGATCGGGATAGGAATTCTAATCTCCGGACTAAGCACCTATTTTGCTGTCAGCAAATTTCTTCGTTTAAAAATTTACGACCTTTACAGATAATGGCACAAAAAAATGCACCCCTTAAAGAAACCCCGGAAGAGGGTTTTGTTTTTGGAAAAAGTAATTACCGGCTGATGTTACTTAGTATCATCGTAGTCGTTTCCGGCTTCATCCTGATGATTGGAGAAACCGATATCTATGAATTCCGAAAAATTGTTCTGGCTCCGATCCTTGTTTTAACCGGATTCGGAATTGGATTTATTGCGATCCTTAAAAAACCAGCCCGGGATAACTAATGAATGTTGTTCAGGCGATCATTCTGGCAATTATCGAGGGCCTGACTGAGTTTTTACCGGTATCATCAACCGGACACATAATCCTTGGATCATCACTGATGGGTATAGAAGCCGACAACTTCGTCAAACTGTTTACAGTTGCTATTCAGTTGGGTGCTATATTGTCGGTCATCGTTCTCTACTTTAAGCGTTTCTTCCAGACCATCGGGTTCTATTTTAAACTGCTTGTAGCATTCCTGCCAGCAGTGTTTTTCGGTTTATTGCTCAGTGATAAGATCGATCAGCTTCTTGAAAGTCCGCTGGGGGTGGCTATTGCACTCCTGCTGGGCGGCATTATTCTTCTTTTTGTAGATCATTGGTTTAAAGACGGGGATATTGACAACACAGATGACATTAACTACCTCACCGCGTTCAGGATCGGCCTGTTCCAGTGCATCTCCATGATTCCGGGAGTATCCAGGTCGGCGTCCACCATAATTGGCGGAATGTCTCAGAAATTATCCAGAAAAGCGGCGGCCGAATTTTCATTCTTTCTGGCTGTACCAACCATGTTCGGTGCAACTGTAAAGAAACTATATGATTTTTACCAGGATGGTTTTGTGATCAGCCAGGAAGAGGTTAAACTATTGGTTATTGGCAACCTGGTTGCATTCATAATAGCCATGCTGGCGATCCGTTATTTCATCACCTTCCTGCAAACCAGGGGGTTCAGGATATTTGGCTGGTACCGGATCGTTGTGGGAGGTGTCATTTTGATCCTTCTCCTCTCCGGTTATGATCTTCAAGTGATCTGATGAGCGAAAAAACAGAAAAAGTATTTCCGGATTTTAATTTTGCCGAAGGTGAATTACTGCTCATCAACAAACCCTATAAATGGACCAGTTTTGATGTGGTTGGAAAAATCCGTAATTCCTTTAAGCCAGTA
>JBAZCD010000508.1:0-2616 GCA_041671205.1 Pedobacter sp. | reverse complement strand
AATCAATCAATCCTACCTGACATCCGACAGGGTTGAACTGATCTTTGAAATGCTGATGGGTGAAATTGTATTCGATTTTTATGATAGCTTAAAAACGATCTCGAAAGGATACGCATCATTCGATTATCACCAGATCGGTTACCGTCAATCAGACCTGGTTCGTTTAGATATCCTCCTGAACAGTGAACCTGTTGATGCACTTTCCTCCCTGATCCACAGAACAAATTCCTATAATTTTGGAAAGAAGATCTGTGAGAAATTGAGAGAACTTATTCCACGCCAGCAGTTTGAGATCATTATTCAGGCATCTATTGGAGCAAAGATCATTGCACGTGAAACCGTTAAAGCTTTGCGTAAAGATGTTACTGCAAAATGCTACGGAGGTGATATTTCGAGGAAACGTAAGCTTCTCGAAAAACAAAAGAAGGGTAAAAAGCGAATGAGACAGGTTGGTAATGTTGAAATACCTCAAACAGCTTTCATGGCCGTGCTAAAACTGGATTAGAATATATATTCGCATTACGCGAATTGCGAAATATCAATGTTGAAAAGCCCTTAAATGTTAATAAAAACCATATTTCTATTAAAATGCAGTTACTGGACGGAAAATTTGTCTCTGAAAAATTAAAAGAGAGAATAGCGATAGAAGCAGCCGAAATTCTTGATAAAACCGGACGAAAACCTCATCTGGTTGCCATACTTGTAGGGCATGATGGAGGTTCTGAAACCTATGTTGCCAGTAAAATAAAGAACTGTGAAAAGGTTGGATTTAATTCAACATTATACCGGTTTGAGAATACCATCACAGAAGAAGAATTGCTTAAAAAGATCGATGAGATAAATCAGGATCCGGAAACAGATGGCATACTCGTTCAGCTGCCATTACCAAAACACATATCGGCTGATAAGGTAACCGAAAAGATTTCTCCGGAGAAAGATGTGGATGGTTTCCATCCCGTCAATCTGGGCCGCATGCAGCGTAACCTTCCCTCCTTTTTGCCGGCAACTCCTTATGGTATTTTACTGATGCTTCAAGAATATGGAATCAATACTGCTGGTAAACATTGTGTGGTTGTTGGCAGAAGTAATATCGTAGGTTCACCAATGAGCATTTTAATGGCCAGGAATACCAATCCCGGAAATTGCACAGTTACCATCTGCCACAGTAAAACGCCGGACATCAAAAAATTCAGCCTGGATGCCGATATACTGATCGTTGCGATCGGAAAGAAGAATTTCATTACCGCCGACATGGTAAAAGAAGGTGCCATTGTGATTGATGTGGGTATGAATCGCGAGACTTCCTCAGAGACCAAATCAGGATTCAAACTATACGGAGATGTAGATTTTGAACATGTAGCACCAAAAAGCTCCTGGATCACTCCTGTTCCGGGTGGTGTGGGTTTGATGACCATCGTAGGCTTACTGAAAAACACCCTGGCTGCTGCAAAAAAAGAAATTTATTAAATCATACGTATTAGCATTAAAATATATACGTAATAAACATTACTTTTGTGTAAAAACAGAGAGGGGTTTATTATGAACGCTAAATTAACGCTAAGCTTTAATGAAGAGGTTATCAATAAAGCAAAAAAGTATGCAGAAAAAAACGACATTAGTCTATCAAGGCTCATAGAATTTCTTTTAACAAAAGTTACTTCAACAGATTACCAATCCCTCGAAGAATACCCCATAGCTGATTGGGTAAATCTGATTGCCGAAGGCAAAGCTGAATATCAAACTAAGCGAAGCAGGAAATCAGCTAAAAAGGAATTTTTCGATTCCAGGAAATGAATATTTTCCTGGATGCTAATATTCTGGTTTCTGTATTGAACAAGGAATATCCCACTTTTACAAATTCAGCGAGAATATTGAGTCTGGCCGGAAACAAAAAATTCTGTTTACTGACTTCCCCGATATGCCTGGCTATTGCCTATTATTTTGCAGAGAAAAAGCATAAGAGCAGTGTGGCAAAGTCCAAAATAAAAATACTTTCAGAGCAAATTAACATTGCAGCAAATTCATGTGAAGCTGTTTTGAAATGTATAACGAATCCTTCCATTCATGATTTTGAGGATGGACTTGAATATTATGCTGCTCTGGAAAGCCATTGTGATTGCATCATCACTGAAGATAAATCGGATTTTTATTTTTCTGAGATCGAAGTGCTGAACAGTGAAGAATTCTGCAAAAAATATCTTTACATATAACCTGGGCCTTACTACCAGAACTTCCACCAGGGTTTTGCGATTCCGATATAGAGACCGTCCTCTCTTAATTCAAGCGGATAGGTATCAATATAATCACCCTGACCTTCGGCACCACGGCCTGTTTTAAGATCAAATTCATGCCTGTGGTATGGACATACTAATTTGCCTGAAGTACACCATCCTCCGCTGAGATCAGCGCCCGCATGGGGACATTTATTCTGTACCGCATAAAATTGATCTGCTACCTTCACAATGCACAGTTTTCTTCCTGCAACCTGTATTGTCTTGATAAAATCTTCAGAAGCCCTGATTTCCGGGGGAAGTACTTTATACCAATTCATAATGGCAGATAAATTGTCAGCATTGTGTCCGGATGTGCTTTAAAAGATATTGAACGCTTAATCTT
>JBAZCD010000507.1:852-2621 GCA_041671205.1 Pedobacter sp. | reverse complement strand
ACCAGTGGTAGCCGTAAAGAAAGCCATTGATGACGGCAGATTTGGCAAAATATACAGTATCCAACTGAGTTGTTTTTGGAACCGCAACTCCGATTATTATCTTAATTCATGGAAAGGGACAAAAAGTTTAGATGGAGGTACTTTATTTACTCAGTTTAGTCATTTTGTTGATCTGTTATATTGGATGATAGGTGATGTAAAGAATGTCAAGGCCTTTATTGCAAACCTTGGACATAAAGGAGTCATAGAATTTGAGGATACAGGAGTTATAGCAGTCGAGTTTTTCAATGGAACAATTGGTACGATTAACTACACCGTTAATAGTCATGGCAGGAACATGGAAGGTTCATTGACAATCTTTGGTGAGAAAGGTACTGTTAAGATAGGAGGTCAGTATTTAAATGAATTAGAGTATCAGAATATTGAAGGATTTGAATTTAAAGATATTCCTTTAGGAAATAAAGCCAATAATTATGGTCAGTATCAGGGATCGATGTCTAATCATGATAAGATTTACATTAATCTCGTTGACGTACTCATTAATGGGGGTTCAATTTCTACAAATTCCTTTGAAGGGCTGAAGACAGTTGAAATAATTGATAAAATTTATTCTTCTGCAACTAATTGTCAAAATCTGAATTAGATCCCGGAATTATATGTGAGTTAGTCACTATGTCAGAATATAAAGTCCCATTTGTTGATTTGAAAGCTCAATACCTTTCTATTAAAACCGAGATAGATCAGGCTATCAAAAATGTTATAGATTCAGCTGTATTTATCGGAGGGGAAACTGTCATCGATTTTGAACAGTCCTTTGCCGAAGCATATGGTGTAAAACATGTTATTTCATGTGCAAATGGTACAGATTCACTATATATTATCATGAAAATGCTGGGAATTGGTCCTGGCGATGAGGTAATTACTGTTGCCAACAGCTGGATATCCAGTTCAGAAACGATTTCTCAGGCCGGGGCGAAACCGGTTTTTATTGACATACATCCTGATTATTACAGTATGGATGAAACCCTCCTGGACTCTGCTATAAACAGAAGGACTAAGGCTGTTATTGCTGTTCACCTTCATGGTCAAATGTGTGCAATTGATGAGATAAAAAAGATCTGTGACACTTATGGTCTTCTTCTGATTGAAGATTGTGCTCAAGCTCATTTTTCTGAATATAAAGGTGTAAAGGCTGGCATGACAGGAATTGCAGGTTCATTTAGTTTTTATCCGGGGAAAAATTTAGGAGCCTATGGTGATGCCGGTGCTATAGTTACAAATGACGATTCCCTGGCAGAAAAATGCCGGATGTATGCCAGACATGGAGCTTTTGCTAACCAAAAACATCAACATAAAATTGAAGGAATAAATAGCAGAATGGATAGTATTCAGGCAGCAATTCTTCTAACCAAACTTCCATATATTCAAAAATGGTGCGAAGCGCGTATAGAAAAAGCAAAAATTTACAATACTCTTCTTAAGAATTGTCCATTTATTACTTTACCTGTCGTAAGACCTGATAGCAGACACACCTTCCATTTATTTGTAATCCGGACTAATAGACGTGATGAATTGATGGTGTATTTAAAATCAAAAGGAGTTGATTGTGCCATTCATTATCCTACTATTCTACCTTTGTTGGAGTGTTACAGGAAGTATAACCTGCAACCGCACCATTTCCCTGTTGCCTCAAAGTATCAGAACGAGATTCTGTCAATTCCAATTTATCCGGAACTAACGGAATCATTGATCAATTATATCTCTCAGAA
>JBAZCD010000507.1:0-842 GCA_041671205.1 Pedobacter sp. | reverse complement strand
AAAATTTTAAGGTTTTTCAAATTATGAGCTTGTTTCAGGTTAGAAAGGTTTTATTTTTCTCATAATTTAAAATCCGCATTGAATGATGAAACTTGAGGATTAAAACAATATGAAATTATTCTGTCCTTCAGATTAATTGGGCTCAGAAGAAAAGGGAACTGAGTGAATTTGAGGGAAAGATTAACTGCGGCATGTTACAGGCAGAAAGAGAGTAAATTACTAAACTAATTTACATTCAGACTAAAGCTTGATGAAAAATTCAAGTTTTACTAAATAAAATGAATTTTGGTCTAAATTAAAATGAAAAAAATCGTTCAAATCCTGAGATACCTGAACTTAAAAACAATCTACTTTAATCTTAAATACTTGCCAATAAAGGAGGCATTGAAATTCCCTGTTCTGGTTTCCACAAATGTTCTCTTAAAGAAAGTATCAGGAAGAATTCATTTTGGCTGCCCGATAAAATTTGGATTAATTCAGATGGGATATGGCAATGTTGGGATCTTTGACAAAAAGATGTCACGGACAATATGGGATGTTAGCGGTGATGTAACCTTTTGCGGATATGGAACTATAGGTCATGGATCTAAAATAATGGTTGCTTCAGAAGGGTCATTAATTTTTGGCGATAAATTAAAAATATCCGCTGAGGTATCATTTATTGTATATAAAAAAATTCAGATTGGCTACAATTGTTATATGGCATGGGAAACACTTTTAATGGATACGGATTTTCATAAGATAAAAAATGAGAACGATGATATTATTAATAGTCCACAACCTATTATTATTGGAGATTTTGTATGGATTGGATGCAAATGTGTCATATTAAAAGGAGCTGT
>JBAZCD010000506.1:0-2643 GCA_041671205.1 Pedobacter sp. | reverse complement strand
TTCCACCAAAAGTATAATTTGTTGCATAAAGCGTTGGGATCCAGGTATAATCGCCGATACTATTATTGCCACTAAAGCCATAACTAGCTCGGAATTTCAAATTTGACAACCATTTAGGGGTTGGGAAAAAATTCTCTTTGGTAATATTCCACCCAACTGATGCAGAAGGGAAATAACCCCATCTTTTTTCTGAACCAAAACGCGAACTGCCATCTCTCCTAACTGCACCGGTAAAAAGATATTTGGTTTTATAATTATAATTTAACCGAAATAAATATGATATCATTGACCAATTGGACTCCCATGTTCCTCCACTTATTAACGTTGCAGCATTCAAAGTCTTGACATCGTCACCAGGATATTTTTCACCCCTCATATTGCTCCAGTAACGATTATAATGCTCTCTGGTATAACCACCTAACAAATCAAGACTATGATCGCCAAAATTATTTTCGTAAGTCAACGTGTTCTCAGATTGCCAATTGAAATTTTTATTTGTATCGTAGTTCCCATATGGCTGCACAGGCGGAACTGTTGCAAATCGCGTTACAGTGGAAGGATTGAAAATTTCACTACTCTCCTGATCCATTGTTAAATTTAGCCTTGAAATAAACTTTAACCCGTTCAAAAGATTTAGTTGTAACGAAGGCTGAAAATACATACTGTAATTAGTTGCTTTATTTGTTTGTTTTTTAAGTGCATACAGCGGATTAGGATTATTAAACATTCCTGGAGAAAAGATATTAAAATCCTCATTACCATCGAAATATTGTTTTTGTTCCCATGAATTATTATCTAATCCAGGACCATCCATAGGACTCATGATGTCAGTAAGTCCATAAAATGAACCTCTGGTTGCATCAAATCTGTTTCCCCACCATCGTATTGTTGGATTTAAATTCAATCCCACTGTTATGAAATCATTTGGAGTATAATTCATATTGGCTCTGATTGATAATCGCTTAAAATCTGTCTCTTCAACGATTCCCTGTTCATCCCTGTACCCGATTGAGAAGAAACCCTTAAAATCTTCGCTACCGTGTGTTACACTTAAATCATATTCTTGTTGTGGTGCAATTCGTGTTACAACATCATGCCAATCTACAATCGTTCCAAGACCTTCAGGATTTCGATAAGGTTCAGGAATATCATTTATGCTAATCGTAGTCCCATAAAATTTTGCCTTTTCATAAGCATTTTCTTTACGCCATTGTGCATATTCTTCAGCATTCATTAAATCTAATTTCTCACTAGCTAATTCCTGAGAAAAACCACCCCTAATATTAAATGACATTTCAGTCTTGCCTTTTTTTGCAGACTTTGTAGTGATTAAGATCACCCCGTTTGAGCCTCTGGAACCATAGATTGATGTCGCAGAGACATCTTTTAATACTGAGATGGACTCAATGTCAGTCTGATTTATGATGCTCAATGGGCTTTGTGCCATCCCATAAATATTTTGAATCGGTATTCCATCAACAACAATCAAAGGATCACCTCCGGCCCCGATTGATCCACTTCCTCTTAGTCTCAGTTGAGCAGATCCACCAGGAGCCCCGGATTGTTGGTCTATCTGAAGTCCAGCCACTTTTCCTTCCAATGAATGTTCAACAGAACTTGTTAACTGATCTTTAATATTTTTAGGTTCCAACGATGTGATTGCTGTGGAGATTTTATTCCTTTGAAGATCACCATATCCAACAGCAACAACCTCCTCAATTCCAAATGCATCTTCAGTCATTGTTACATTGATGGAAGTTTGGTCACCAATCAATATTTCCTGGCTCTTCATCCCTACAAAAGAAAATACCAGCATTGCATTAGATGAAACATTCGGAAGAGAATAATTTCCATTGTTGTCAGCGACTGTTCCCTGTGTAGTACTTTTTATTCTTACTGTGACTCCAGGCAAAGGATTTCCAAAGGTGTCGGTTACTTTTCCGGAAATAGATTTTTGCTGCTGACTATCCATTGCAACAGACATTGCACCTTTTTTTTTCTTTAAAGCAATGTAACGGTCGATAATCTTGTATTCAAGGTTTGTTCCTTTAAGAAGCTGATCAAGAACTTCTTCAACTCTTTTATCCGTTATACTGATTGAAACGTCGCCAATATCCCGAATTTCGTCGTTGTTGTAATAGAAGTAGAACTCCGACTGTTTCTCGATCTGTTTGAGAACATCCACAAACGTACCGTTCGTTACCTGAATGTTCAATTTGGTGGTTTGTGAATAGCTTGAAGCACTCACACTGATCACAAATACCAGAATTAAAAAGCTAGTTAGTTTCATAATTCGCAAAAGTTTTTTTAACAGTCTGTCATGACTGTTCCATTCTCGATGTTTTTTCATAAATTTGTGTAGTTTAAATGAAACAATTATTGTTTTATTTCCGGCGGTGAAATGATCTCAAGCATTTCATCGCCTTCTTTTTTTCATCGGCTTAACTTTATTTTTCAACAACAATTAATACATTTTTATCGGCTGCTTTGACCTCGTATTTAAACCTGATGGGGGCCAGTAATTCAAGAGCCAAAATACTTTGATCAATAGGTTTATTTCTCAGTATTGTTCCGGTAAAGGTGTAATCTTTCAGTTTCTCCTTTTCAAACCTAATTTCAACATTGTACCAACGTTCAATCTTT
>JBAZCD010000505.1:0-2648 GCA_041671205.1 Pedobacter sp. | reverse complement strand
AAGCAGGTTTACATACTCGAACAATCATCGGGGTACATTCCCTGTCAAGAAATTCCTGCATTTCAATAACCAGTTCGTTCACTTTAAAATCGAAATAGTTTCCGCATCTTATATATAAAACAAATACTTAGTCTCAGGGCTCTATGAATCAATTTATTCTGCAAAACATAAAGACCGTTGAAATGATCGGGGTCATTATGCGGATTTTCAGCTTTACCCTGGTTAGCTGGCTCGGTCCCGATAGCCCCTTTCTTTTTGTATGGATTTTCAATACTATGGATGCCATTCTGCTTTCCTGGTGTGCAATACTTAAAAAGGACCGCGCCTATACCCTGTTGAATGTGTTCTGGATACTTGTTGGGATTATTGGAATTTTCAGAGCCATTGGCTACATTTAATTTAATCTGATTTACGCCTGAAACAGAATTTTGGGGTATTCAACAATAACATCAATATGAGAAATTTCATTATCGCAGGGATGATGCTCCTTTTAGCCTCCTGCGGACAAAATGCAGCATTACAGGGACCGGCAGATCAGATCAGATTTGTGAATTATGTCAAATCAACACGGGATGCTGTCAATGCATCTGGAGAAGATAAAACGAGGCGGAGTATCCTGCTTGATAATGGGGTAATTTCTGCCAAGGCCTATGTCAAAGATAGTCTGCAATTGAAGTTTGATTCCTGGCAGGTAAGCCTCGTTGAAATCATCGAAAAACCGGCGTCCCTTGAAGTTAATTTCAGTATCCCTCTTGATTCTTCGAATAAATCCTCCCAAAAGTCGATTATTCTAAGCAGTATCCTGGATAAAAGCAAAAAGGAAATGATTCAGAGCTTAAAAGCAGGTGATGAACTTAAAATCAGCGGAAACTTTATTGAGAAAGAAGGATTTATCGATATAGACAGCTATAGTGATTATAAATTCTCGAAGAATGTGTTTGATAATCCGGAGTTTAAGATTGAGTGGAGACCCGATAACTATCGGGTTGAGAATGGGGAATAGGTAACTGGAGATCATAATTTGATTTAGTAAAAACAAACAGGAAATTACATACTTGGGGACTAATAAAGTTACGAATATATCAAGACTTAGTTTCTTAAAGAACACAGGCATTGTGGCAGCGGGATTGACCTTTGTGCCGAGTCTGATGCGTGCGGAATCGAAAGATAGCCTTTTGGGCAGGCAAGTGACCGGGGATGGTATTTTAGATTATCAGATTATTATTCCTGTCAGGGCGAACGCAATCGAAAAGGAGGCGGCACTGAAGCTTCAGAAGTATTTATCGAAATTATCAGTCAAGGCTGTGGCAATTGCAGAAGAAGGGAAATCAGTGGTTAAGAATGGTATTTACCTCGGTGAAACAGAGTATGCCAAAGCCCGGCAGATCAATTCCAGTCAGCTTCCTGAAGCCGGTTTTATTCTGAAAACTGAAGGGGACAATTTTATTATAGCCGGTGGTGCGAAAAGAGGTCTGCTTTTTGGCGTTTTTGATATGCTAGAAAATTTGGGTTTTAGGAAATATTCACAGGAGATTGCAAATAGTCCAAAAGATAAAAGCTTCAATCCGCCCAAGGCGGACAAGGTCGTAGAGCCAAAGATCAAATACAGAACGACCTCTTACAGCCAAATGGCCGATCAGGAGTATTCAGACTGGCATAAGCTTTCATCAAGAGATGACTGGGGATTATTCGTGCATACCTTTAACACGCTGGTCCCGCAGCAGCAATATGCCAAAAGCCATCCTGAATATTATTCGCTGATTGATGGCAAAAGACAACCCGGAACCCAGTTATGCCTTTCGAATCCCGAAGTTTTAAGTCTTCTTGTTGCCATCCTGAAAAACAAAATACAGGAAAAACCCGCTGCAACTTACTGGTCGGTGAGCCAGGATGATAACGACAGGTATTGCCAATGTGATGGCTGTAAGACATTAAATGAGAAATACGGCAATGTGCCAAGTGGTTCGATCATTTACTTTGTGAATCAGGTCGCACGCGAAATTCCTGATAAGATCATTTCAACCCTGGCTTACTGGTATTCACGCAAGGCCCCAAAGAACATCGAAATTGAGTCTAATGTCAATATCATGCTCTGCAATATTGAAGGTACCCGGCAGGCTCCGGTTTTTGTCACAGACCCGGCCTTTTCCCAGGACCTTAAAGATTGGGGTGCCCTTTCAAAAGATATCCTGATCTGGGATTATAATATACAGTTCACCAATTTCATATCCCCTTTCCCAAACCTGTATACGCTAAAGCCCAATATCAAATTCTATACAGAGAATCAGGTTAAAGGATTATTCATGCAGGCCAATAACGAAGCGGCAGCCGAAATGGCCCTGCTCCGCTCCTACCTGATCTGCAAATTAATGTGGGATCCGGATGCAGATGACAAAGCCATTATCAATGAATTCCTCAACGGATATTTCGAAGCGGCAGCACCATTTATCCGTCAGTATATCGAAAGCATGCAGGATTCGCTTGTTAAAAGCGGCATGGTACTGAGTATTTTTGGGGATCCTATCCATGCTAAAAATGCTTATTTATCGGCAGAGATGATGCAGCAATACAAGCAGCTTTTCGACAAAGCCGAAAAGGCAGTAGCTTCAAAGCCCGAATTATTAAAGCGGGTTAAAACTGCCCGCCTG
>JBAZCD010000504.1:0-2657 GCA_041671205.1 Pedobacter sp. | reverse complement strand
CCAACGGCAACACAGTAGGCGGGAAGATCTTTGGTTACCACACTTCCCGCACCTATAACGGTATGCCTGCCGATATTAATACCTGCAGTTATCACAGAATTGGCTCCTATCCATACATTTTCTGCAATACTGATTTTGGATGTAGTCACCTTTTGCATGGTAGGAGGGGTATGAATATCTTCGTAACTATGATTCATGCCAGAGATCACCACGTTCTGTGCAGTCATTACATGGTCGGCGATTTCCACCGGGCCGATAATGACATTCGAAACCCCTATGAATGATCTGCTGCCAATTAAAACATCACCTACTCCGTTATTTATCGTTGTAAAATCCTCAATCACTGAATAGGCGCCTAATTCGAAGTTATTGTAAGGGAACAGGTCCATTTTTGTTCTTTTCCTGATGATCGAGCCCTTTCCTCTTTTATGTTTAAATGGATTCAGAAACATCCTTGCCCATAAACGCGGACGGTATTGATTTGGAGAAATAAGTACCCAGCGGGCAGCTTTCTTCAAAGAATCATTGGATCGGATCAGGGATGAGATGGACATATTCCTGTTTTATTTATTTCTCAAAGATAAACATTGGATATTCTCCTTTTCTACCGCAAAGTTCGGGTTCTTTTTCCTCTTTACGGTATACCCAATTGAGGACTTGTTTGCCAAAGAGGGCGGGATGAATATAGTAACGCATAAATGGAACACTTAAAGTTCTCCATACAGCCAGTTTAAATGGAGGAAGGTTCTGCTTAAAATAGTTATAGGTATGCGCATAGAAATAAAGTCTTTTTTGAGGTTCACCTTTCCCAATGAGTTTACTGATCAGACTAAATAAGCGATTCTTAATAAATACAAACCCCCGAAATGGCAGAAGGTATAAATTCATCCAGGCAGAATGTTTATACCAGTCGTAAACAACTACTCCTTTTCCATTTTTTGCCAGTAACCTGTATAATTCCATGATGGCTTGCACCTGTTCATCTTTTGGGATATGATAAATAGTATTTAATGATACAAAACCATCCATCACATTGTCTTTAAAGGGCATATTACACATATCGGCAAGAATATATATTCCTTTATCCCCTAATTTTTTTCTTGCTTCGGATAATGCCTGAAAGGAAAAATCAACACAGACTCTGTAGGTATAATTGGCAGAATACTGAAGGTAGTCTGAATATTGTAAGGCTCCGGAAGCTGCATCAAGCATATAGGTCCCCGAAGAGTTCAAATAACGTGAAACACGGTCATGACATTTTTTTAAATACTCTTTCGAAACATCTCTCAGATCTTCATAAATAACAGCATCTTCATAATTTCCTTCATCATTTACAAACCAGCCTTTCTGGTTGTAAAAATTCTGTACAAGCTGCTTATCTTTATCTATTTCCCCTTTAATAAGTTTGCCTTGATAACGGGTTAAAGCCAGATCCTTCAATAAAATTACAATGCCACTAATGATGGGGTATATGTATGATTGATCCGCACTTATTAATCCCTGTTCTATGGGCTGATTCATCAATACCCCGTCTGTTTGCCATAGCTTGTGATCAGCTGCATCTTCATTAAGCACAGTGATTTCCTCCGGAGTCAAAAAGTGAAGGTCCAGACCACTAATCGGGCATTTTAAAATTCCAATCCAGTTTGGGCTCATAGTATAAGCTAGTTTTTTATTTTTCAGGATTAAACATTCGATATTTTCAGTTTCTCTGCTTGCTTTGCCATATCAAGATTATAAGTTGCATCAATCAATGCTGCTACAAGGAAGAAATAGACATTAAGTGGGTATTGTGTAATTGCTTCCTGAGGATAGTTGCCAATAGTAATTGCGTAAACAATTAAAACCATCGCAAGACAATAGCTTTTGAGTTCAGGATCCTCCATTTTAAAGTAATTTGTTATTCCCTTTTTTAAGATAATGAATAAGAGACAGCAGAAAATAAATAAGCCAACCCAACCCATTTCCACGGCTACCCTCACATAACCACTGTCTGGCGGGAATGAAGCCAGAAATGAACCCGGAGAAAACTTTGCTCCCCATACGCCGGTAGAACCCAGTCCGCCTCCAATGGGATGCGACCAGATATAGGGTTGTATCATTTTCTGATTTCGTGCTCTGACATTAAAAGAGGCATCATCAGAAGGTTTAAATGCTGACTGGAAACGATACAGTACCGGATTGCTTGTAGGCATAAAAATGATCACTGCCATGAATAATGCCACACCTGTAGCCACCAGCATGATCTGCCTGTTAAAGACCAGTATGGTTAACATGAACATTGCCGCTGGTAATAATACATAGGCACTCCTTGTACCCGAAAAAAGCATATTGGTGAGGAAAAAAAAGATCAGAAAGGCAAGGAATGCCTTTTTTAACTTTGAAACCGGGCCGAACATCATTCCAATACAAAGCAGACTGCTTAAGATCATATTATATGAAAATGCTGTCGGATCTGAAAAAATGGAAAATTTTCTCCATTGTCCATTAATAAAAAGCAGATCCATAATAATTGGATCTGAATATAAATAAGCCTCTTCATATCCGAAAAAACCAATAAACTGCTGTTTAAATCCGAAAAGGCCTGCAAATACACTTAATCCTAACCAGAGTTTTATAATCAGTCTGATAAATTTTATATCACGTATATTATAGCT
>JBAZCD010000503.1:1519-2661 GCA_041671205.1 Pedobacter sp. | reverse complement strand
CACATGGTAATCCGATTTCTGATAGAACTCCATGGCCATATTGAAATCCGCTTTCCCTGCCAAAAGATCGTCCATCCCTGAAACTGAAATGGAAGTATTCCCGAACTGATACCGGTATGAATGATTGACTATCAATTCGCATTGATGATTCTGGTACACTTTCAAAAGCTCAAGGGGATGCACTTTCCAGCACTCCCAGTTTCCAAGGATTGCTGTTTTTTGAATATCCGGATCGAACATTTCGAGATATCTGTCCAGATTTTTCAGGCTTTTGTTCTTGTCTATGACATCGCCGGTAAATAATATGAGCTCCGGTGTGATCCTGTTTATCAGCTGTACAAGTTCAATGTGTTTTGGCCTGATGGATCTGAGATGAAGGTCTGAAATTTGAAGGATCTTAATATTTTCAGTTTTGGATGTCGCCTTCCCGATATAAAACTCATTGAATTCGATAAATACCTTCTCATACCAAAAGGAGTCAATCGCAGTGGCACTTGTAATTATACCAACCCCGGCCCAAATAAATTTCCTTCTGCTGATCTTATTCATTTCTCAGTATTTCATTTTTATTTCCGACTGATCCCAGAGATTAAATGCATTTTGTGCTTCATCGGCCAGAACCTGCTGCATTTTCAATTTCCGTTTTTCTTTGATGAGTGCGATATCATTGTAAATGTACTGATCATCGAATCCAATGCCGGCTGCTTTCTCTTTGGTATTGGCATAAAAAATGGTAGTAATATGAGCCCAATAGATTGCACTCAGGCACATAGGGCAGGGCTCACAACTGGTATAAATCATACAATCACTCAGATCGTATGTCTTTAATTTCCTGCATGCCAGCCTGATCGCAGAAACTTCTGCATGCGCAGTCGGATCATTTTTGAGGGTTACTTTATTGGCACTTTTAGCAATTATTTTCCCGTTCTTGACAATAACAGCCCCGAATGGGCCACCCAATGCTTTCAGGACATTTTGTTCGGAAAGACGAATCGCCATTCTCATGAATCTCTTGTGCTTTTCGATCTCTGACATAGATATTCAATATCCTCAAAATCCTTGCATAAGCCAAATTAATCTGAAATATAAAAACCCCGGGATTGCCGGGGTTTTTATATCAAAAGAAACTGGGTGATCAGTTC
>JBAZCD010000503.1:0-1509 GCA_041671205.1 Pedobacter sp. | reverse complement strand
CAGTTCTTATTTTTTATCTTTTTTATACTCTGCATTCAGACCTTCAACAACTGCTTTGGTTATATCCAGGCTTTCGTCTGCGTACAAAACGGCAGGGTTTGATTTTGAATAAGTAAGCACAACTTTATAGCCTTTAGACTTTGCGTATTGCTTCAGGAATTCAGCCACTTTATTGTATAATTTCTCATTTTCAACGGCTTCTTCGTTTGCTAAGGCATTGCCTGCATTCTGATTAAATGCGGCAAGCTCCTGTTGTTTTCTGGCCAGGCGTTCTTCAGTGCCTGAACGTTGATCGGCACTTAAGCTGGCTGCATTTTTCTGATAATCAGCAACTTCACGCTGAAAGGCAGCGCCTTTAGCTGTCAGGTCAGCCTGTGCTTTCTTTGATTTTTCCTGAAATTTATCTCTTACAGCCTTAAAATATTCGTAATTGTTTAACAGAGAATCTGAATTGACATATACGATAGGCTCAGCACCGCTTACTGAACCGGAAGCAGCAGCTCCGGCAGTTTTAGATTGCTCTTTATTACATGATACAACAATTGCAGCCAGGGTTAAAATGACTGTAATTTTACTGATGCTTGTTATTAATTTCTTCATAATTTTTTATAAAAATTTAGGCAAATATAATCTTTCATACCATTTTCTCAACCATTTAATTTATGTTGGGATTTGAATAATTTAACAGCCTGTTAATTTATCCACAATGTAACAAAATCCATCTAAAATGGTTATTTTTGATACTTGTTGTTATAATCAAATATGAGCGAAGAAACAGAAGACAGATCAAATTATTCAGCGGATAATATACAGGTTTTAGAAGGACTTGAAGCGGTAAGAAAACGCCCCTCCATGTATATTGGTGATACGGGATTTAAAGGCTTACATCACCTGGTTTATGAAGTTGTAGATAATTCAATTGATGAAGCTCTCGCCGGTTACTGTACAGATATTTTTGTAACCATCCATAAGGGAAATTCAATAACAGTTGAAGATAATGGCCGTGGCATTCCCACTGCCATGCACACCAAAGAAAAGAAATCTGCACTTGAAGTGGTTATGACCGTTCTGCATGCCGGAGGCAAGTTTGATAAGGATACCTATAAGGTTTCCGGTGGTTTGCACGGTGTGGGTGTAAGTTGTGTGAACGCACTTTCAAAACCATTGAAAGTTGTGGTACACCGTGATGGGAAGATCTTTACTCAGGAGTATGAGTGTGGAAAGCCCCTTTTCGATGTTAAAGTTATAGGTGAAAGCGACAGGACCGGTACAATTGTTAACTTTCAGCCTGATCCTGAGATATTTACCTTAACTACCGAATATAAATTTGATACCCTTGCAGCCCGTTTAAGAGAACTGGCTTATCTTAATAAAGGTATCCGTTTATCGCTTGTTGATGAGCGTGAAACTACTGATGATGGAACTTTCCTGAGGGAAGAATTCTATTCTGAAGGTGGTTTGAAAGAGTTTGTCAAATACCTTGATGGAATGCGTACCTCTATAATTCCT
>JBAZCD010000502.1:0-2668 GCA_041671205.1 Pedobacter sp. | reverse complement strand
CCTGTTCCGCCTGTAGCAAGCAAGTCATCATGGATCAGCACACTTTGCCCCGGAGATATTGCATCTTCATGCAATTCCAGAATTGCAGATCCATATTCCAGTTCGCAAGGTTCTTCTACAGTTTTAAAGGGAAGTTTTCCTTTCTTTCTGATCGGCACGAATGGAATTTGCAGCCTGTTAGCCAGCATTAGTCCGAATAAAAAGCCTCTGCTTTCAATACCTGCAATCACGTCTATCTGAATACCATCCAGTCGGTTCACAAATTCATCGATCACTGCACTGCAAAGACTGGCATCTTTCAGTATCGGGGTAATATCTTTAAAAATTATACCGGGTTTCGGAAAATCGGCAATATCTCTTATGGCATTCTCTAGTTTAGTACTGATCATGGGATTAAAGCAAAATATGGCTCAATTTTACGGATAATTTCCTCATTCAGGATAGCAACATTCCTTAAATCATCAATAGATTTAAAAGATCCGTGTTGTGAACGATACTGAATGATGGCATTCATCTGCTTATAAGTCAAATACGGATGTCTTTTTATTTCATCAAAAGTGGCTGTATTCAGGTTAATCTTTCTGATTAATCCGGTATTAACATGAATCAAATCCTTTAACTGATTGTATTTCACAGAATCCATTCCATACACTTCCTTCAATTGCTCTTTGTTATAAAACCCGCCTAAACGATTCCGGAAACGGATGATCCTTGAGGCAAATACAGGCCCGATACCACGAACACTTTCGAGTTTCAGGGAGTCTGCAGAATTCAATTCAATACTGGGTGGAATAGCCCGGGGCAGACTGCCTGCGGACTTAGAATCTATGGTATAATTATTCGGATATTTCACTGAATTTAAATCAGCAATCCGAATATATGGTTCAAGCATTTTATACTGGCTCTGAGTGACTGAATAAATCTTTTTCAAATCCTCCTTTCTGAAAAATTTGCCGCCCTTTAACTCATAATTCCGGATCACCCTGATCTGTCTGACCGACAATCCGAGTTTTAACCAATGCTCATCACTGAGTTTGTTGGGATCGAATTCGAAATACACTGCTTTGGCTGATCTTTCGCCAGAATTTCTCCTGCTCTCCTTTTGCTGAGTCTTCTTTTTGACGGCAGATAACCTGAACTGCTCTGCTTCACGCTTAAAAGTCTCAAAATCATGCCATTGATCCTTAACAAACAGAGGATACAGATAAGGAATTATTAAAACAATAAACATCATCAGAAAAAGAATGAAAATACCATTCAGTTCTTTCTTTGAAAAACTAAAGTATGATCGGATCAGATTTTTGACACGGTGCATGATCTTAATGGTAATCGGTTAAAGCAATAAAAAATCTGCTTTGCTTTGAGATTACCGTAATAGTTTTGCACGGTATTGGGAGATCAGTTAAGGCACAGATTTAACATAAAAGTAATTCAATTATTTTGATTATCTGAGCCTGAATTATACATATTTGCAAAAAAATCAGTTTAAATAGCTGTATATTGAGGAAGAATCGAAATTCAGCGCCGAACTATCGAAACGATATTCATCATGATTATTACCAAAGAAGAATTTTCCAAAGCGACGAAACTTGATAAGATCTACATGCCGGGACTGGCCTCTCTTCTGATGGAGGTAATGAAGATAAATGAGATTAACGAGGTCTTTCAAAAAGCTGAACATCTGAGGGGTCCTACATTTATTGACAAAATACTCCAGATTATTGGGATCTCTGTTGAATTTGATGAGGCAGAACTTAAAAACATACCAAAAGAAGGGGCATTTATAGCCATAGCGAACCATCCTTATGGTGGAATTGAGGGCTTAATTTTATTAAAGATCCTGTGTATGGTCAGGCCGGATTCCAAACTCATGGCTAATTTCCTGCTCAAAAAAATCCCGAACCTAAGTGAATACTTTATTGCAGTAAATCCTTTTGAGAATATTGAGCATTCTTCCAGTATCAGCGGTATAAAAAACACCCTGGAATTGCTTCGCTCAGGTACACCTATCGGGATATTTCCGGCAGGCGAAGTATCAACTTATAAAGCTGATAAACAACAAATTACAGACAGATTATGGCATCCGGTGGTTGGGAAACTAATTGCCAAAGCCAATGTACCGGTAGTACCAGTCTATTTTCACGGTAACAACGGACTTCTCTTCAACCTGCTTAGTTATTTACATCCGGCATTAAGAACTGCAAAATTGCCTTCAGAACTGTTTAATAAGCATGGACACAAGATCAGGTTAAGAATTGGAAAACCGATTCTTCCATCCGACCTTCCCTACCAGCAAAACACAACAAGGCTGCTTGATTTCATGAGAGCCAGGACATATGCCCTGGGTGCCGGACTTGAAAATGAAAAGAAAATATTCAATTCCCAAAATATATTCAAAATTAAAAAAAAGCCACAAACCATTATTGAAGCAATTGATAATCAAAAACTTGAAAAAGAACTGGAAAGCCTTGCCGAGTATAAGATATGGACTGAAAAGAGTTATGAGGTTTACATTTCCCCATGTTCAGCTATACCTAACATCATCAAGGAGATCGGGAGATTAAGGGAGATCACTTTCAGGGAAGTTGGAGAAGGCACCAATAATCCTACAGACCTGGATGAGTACGATATTTATTATAACCATTTGTTTATCTGGGACAAAGAAAAA
>JBAZCD010000501.1:0-2679 GCA_041671205.1 Pedobacter sp. | reverse complement strand
CATGCCGAAAAATATTTTTTCACTTTCCTTTTCATTCAATACGGCAAAAGGCCTGCTCTGATCAGGAACCTGGCCAAGAAATCTGGGATTTGACTCTTTAACATTCCATGGCTTCTTAGAATCATACTCGTACATATGCCCTTTGGGATAGATCCCGAAATAGATAAACTGATCCTTAACAGTCATACCCTCTGTTTGATGAAGTCCAGGATAGCTTGTGGTCTTTTTTGTTTCAGGATCATAGGCGGCATGACCACCGGCCAAATAACCTCCCGACCAGATTCGTCCATCAGGACCTTTCATGATCGATTGTATGACAATTGGCTGCCCGGGAACTTCAAGTTTATGCCTTTTCAGGGTTCCGCTTTCCAGATCCATTATGAGTAAATCGGCCTCAGAATTTAAAATAAACAACTGCTTATTTCTGATCATCATCGCATTGGCTGAACCAACATGATCAGCATGTTTAACAGGTGCCTGCTGCGGCATAGATAGATCGCGGCTGTATAATCCTGACCGAAAAGTATAATAAAAGCGATTGTTCTGATCGGGCTGACTTACTGCCTTCATGTCCATCTCATCGATCTGATACTCAAATTTTTTCGTCAGAAGATTATAAACCAATGTAAAACTGCCATTGGTAATTAAGGTCAGTAAGCGGTCGCCGCCGGGGATCCCGCGCAGAATTTCAAGGCTGTAAACGAACTCTTTATTTTTATACTCCTCCGGCAGTATAGACTTCTTTGCCCCACTTTTAGGGTCAAGCTCGACCAGGCCCGCATGAGAACCGACTCCGGCATAAAGCATTGCGGTTTTCTCATAGTAAACTAAACTTCTAACGTAATTTTCTCCTGCAATCAGGGGGCCATTACCCGCATCAGTAAAACCAAGGTCCGGATGATACCGAAACACACGGCATCCGGGATAAGTTGCCCCGAATATCTCTCCGTTTTTACCAGCCGCAAGGTTCCATACTGTTGTTTCTCCGGGCAATACCAGCCCCAGATTTTCTACCTTTCCGGTACCCGGAAAATGCCTGTAAAGTGTACCCTTTGCACCCGGAACATATAACCATCCATCGGATGACACTTCCAGATCCCAGGCACCATCGGTTCCCGGAAGGGGCTGATCTAAGATCAGCCTATAATTATCAGCCCTGAATGCAATTAGATGTGCAGGATTACCTCTGACAACCGTATATATTAACTGCTTACCATCCTTATCGTCAATAAAAATACTTCCCTGGATCATCGCAGCGGATATTTGCGGACCCAGATTGGTTAAGCTACCCTGTAAATTCTGGGCCTGGATTGTAACAGAACTAAGTGTAGTAAATAAAAATAGATAAATTTCTTTCAAGTGAAAATATTTAACTTAAACGATATATATTAATTCGGGAAAACTCTGGCATCCTTAATCAGTTGTGGCTTGATAGGAGCGGCATGATTAGAACCCAAAGAACGGACATAGGTCAGAATATCCAGCAAGTCCTCGTCATTAAGGAAAGCAAAAGAAGGCATTGGCGTGTCATAAGTAACACCATTGATAATTGCAGTACCTTTAGAGCCCGTCAGCACCTTCCTGATCAGTTCTTTAGGATTATTTACAACAATAAGTGAAGTCTGCAAAGAAGGAAAAGTTCCCTTAACACCCTGTCCATTCTCTTTGTGACAGGAAGCACAATATTGCTGATAAAGATTTGAGGCTCTTGACCCGGCAGGAATTGAAGATATCAGATTCTGAGGATCGGCCTGGTCCAATTTGGAAATTCGGATAATTCTGTCATCGGCAAGCATCGGAAAACCGGCAACCGGATTCCAGTCACGGTTACTGGTTGCCAGATAAACATCCCCTGAGGGGGATACACACAGGTCTCTGATCCTGCCAAACTTATTTTCGAAAAAGACCTGTTCAGAAAGGATCTTTTTGCCCTCATTATCCAGTTTCAGCGCCCTGAAACTCTTTCCTTTAAGCGTAACCAGCAAAAGGGAATTTTTCAGGAAAGGTATTTTATCCGATGAGTAATAGTCGAGTCCGGCCGGACCAATGGTAGGTGTCCAAGCCTTCAGCGGATCAGTCGTACCATGCAATCCTTTGAAGGTTGTTTCCTCAACACGCTCTGCAAATCCCTGAACCGCTGGCCATCCGTAATTTCTGGCCTTCCCGATCAGGTTAATTTCATCATCATTTGCATCTCCATGTTCTGAGGTATATAGAAGGCCATTTTTGGAAAATACCATCCCCTGGATATTTCGAAAACCCCATGCCCATACCGGATTCCCTTTCATGGGGTTGTCGGATGGCACAGAACCATCAATATTCATTCTCAGGATCTTACCATTAGGTGTTCTGGGGTTTTGAGAATCAACCAGACTCATCGCATCACCAGTTGCCCAGTACAAAATCCCCTGGTAAACTGCTATCCTGGAACCATTATGCCCCAGGGCAGCTGGTATTTCCATTAATATTTTAGCATCAACCAAAGTATCTTTCTGCCAGGTATAACGAACCAACCGGGGCATATTTTTTTTATCTTTCTGTATGGTATAATTGAGAAAGACATAAGGGTTTTTCTTCATGTCGGAATGCAGGGCCATTCCAAGTAAACCAGTGGTTCGTAATTGCCATACATCGCTCAACTTTAACAAAACCTGCTTTAATCCATTTTGAGGATCAATC
>JBAZCD010000500.1:0-2688 GCA_041671205.1 Pedobacter sp. | reverse complement strand
AAAATTTCGGTTTAACCATAAAACTCAAAGTGAATCGAGATTTCGTGTGGTGGGCTGAAAAAACGGCGGGCCGGGTGTTTTGCCTGTGGGAGGAAGCTTCGTTTTTTCTTGATTTTTTGGGTACTTTTTGATCAAGCAAACCGCAGAGCAGCTTGAGGCCCTTTGAAAGCAAAAATAAACACCGAAAAAAGTACCTTGCCTCCGCGGCAAAGAGCGGTTGAAATAAGATGATAGGAATCTGTCACTCTCGTCTCCATATCTACATGGCCTCTAAATCACACGTAGAGAAAAGAACAGCTTACTAAACCAAAATTTTGCCCTCGTTCACAGAAATTCCCTTTAAATAACTAATTTTAAAAGAAAATACAGATTTCAATTTCCCTTTAAATCCAGCCAACAGACAGGCATCAAATAACAAGCTGCTGTCAACACCTGCATGAAACAAAAACCCACCTTTGTTACCATATTCACAGATACAGAAAATTTCCACCTGGTTAAGGATGTTGGTCAGCTGCCGTATTTCATGTACAAAACAGAAGGGTATGATGCAGAATTGATCACTTATAAGAATAATAAAGAATATCCCTACCTGAACCATGAAGTAAAGGGATTAAAGCTTTCATTCATCCCTGACAAAGGTCGCTTTCTTTATTCCGAGACTGGAATATTATCTTATTTATGGTCCAATTCAAAATCCATCGATGTCTTAAATCTGTTTCACTTCAAAAAAGATCATTTACTTTATCTTCTGCCGTATAAAATACTGAATCCTGCAGGAAAGGCCTATATCAAGCTGGATATGGATATCCTTTTCTTCAAAGATTATAACGCCTTCCTATACTCTAAATATTCGTTGAAAAACTACCTTCTGAAAGGTATAACAAAATGGATGTTCAAACTAACTGATATTTTTTCTGTTGAGACTGAAGAAGCCCGATCATATCTTCTAGAGGTTTACCCTGAGCTGAATCAAAAATTAATCTGTATTCCTAACGGAGTGGATAATCTCTATCTGGACGAAGAAATTAAATTAAAGTCATGGGAAGAAAAAGAGAATATCATCATTACAGTCGGTAGAATAGGAAGCCTTCAAAAAAACACTGAACTGCTCCTTGAGGCATTAAATGAAGTAGAATTGAAAAGCTGGAAAGTCTATATTCTGGGTCCTGTTGAAGAATCCTTCCAAAGCTATATTGAAACTTATTTTAAGCTCAATCCCCATTTAACCGAAAGCATTATCTTTAAAGGTAATATCACCGATCGAAAAGAGCTTTTTGAATGGTATAACAGGGCGAAAATATTCTGTTTAACTTCACGTTTTGAAGGATTTCCTATTACTTTCCCTGAAGCGCTTTATTTTGGGAATTACATCATAAGCAGTCCTGTATCAAGTGCTTCACATATTACAAACAATGATCAGTTCGGCAAAGTAGTGAAAGCAGAAGCTTCAGAGTTTGCAAAGGCAATCCAAAACAGTATTGAACCAGGATTTCTAACGGCTCAGGGGTACGAAGAAATAAGAAGCTTCGCAAAAAAGAATTTTACCTGGTCAGGTATCATTAAAAAACTATCTGATAAACTGAAAGAAGATGCGTAAACAATTGCTTAAAGATTCAGCAATATATTTAAGCGGAAGTATCATTGTTCAGATTCTGGGCTTTATCGGACTGATCTTTCTGATGCGCTTTCTGCCGGTAGAAGAGTACGGAAAATACACCTATATCATTGAATTCATCTCCATTTTTGCCTTTTTCTCTGATGGGGGATTTACCCAGCATATCATTAAAGAAAGCAGCCAAAATCCCGGATCCATCGAAAAAATATATGCAAAAGCACAATCTGCACAATTACTGATCAGCGGGTTGATGCTCGCTCTTATCCTGTGTATCAGCTATCCTACGAATTCGATACAGGATTTTTATTATCTCTCCATATTTGGTCTGAGTGTCGTAATCAGCGCGTACTTCGCACCGATGCTGGCCATTTTGATTGCTTCAGGAAGGAAAGACCTGATCTTTTATAAGGATGTAAGTTTGAGTACAGCAAAGCTTCTGTTTATGCTCCTCGGGATCTATCTGAAGGCTCCGTTTTCTTACTTTATTTATCTTGGATTTATTAATTGTATTGTTCTGTTTATCCTTTTCCTCTATACCCGAGGACAACAGGAATTTAAGCATATTTTAAACTTTAAGCCGGCTATAGCAGACAGTATTGGCTTCATCAGGCATGGATTCTTATTTACCATCCTGATGGCTGCAAACGTGATATACAATAAAATAGATATTATCATGCTCGAGAAAATGATCGGCAGCACGGAAGTAGGTTATTATTCGGGGGCAACCAGGTTCATCTATCCATTTATGTTCATTTCCGGTGCATTTATGACCGCAATTTTCCCAAAACTGGCGAAATATTCAGTAGAAAAGGATAAATTCAGAAATATCCAGAATCTGGCACTTTATTATCTCGGAGGGATCGGAGTAGTACTAAGCACCTCACTCTATTTAGGTGCAAACATTCTGTTCGAATTATTTTTTGGGGATAAATACGACGATTCAATACCCATATTTAAGGTATTGGTTTGGTATCTGGCCATTGTTTTCATTTATGGCCCGATCAGTAATAGCCTGGTAGCCAAAAATAAGGTTGTATTTCTGGTATACCTGAACCTGATCATGATTATGCTGA
>JBAZCD010000499.1:0-2688 GCA_041671205.1 Pedobacter sp. | reverse complement strand
AGAATGCGGAATTCGCGTTGTGGAATCACCGGCTGAGATCGGCGCTGCAATGGCTGAAGAACTTGCAAAATTATAAAAGAGTATTTAGCTCTCTGAAAACCGGCTTCATGCCGGTTTTTTTGTGCCATCCATAGTGTTATCAACAACGATTTTATACCCTTTCAAAATCAGAAATCATCTCTTATCTTAGTTATGTGTCTGAATTATAGATTCTTGATGGAAAATGCTGGTCGGGGGCAGATATGCTGGCGAGAACACCAGCATAAAGGGGCGACTGATATGTAAATTATTATTTTGTCGTTGATCAGTTTATTAAGTATATTCAGGTATGGTAAAATTGAAAGCACTATTCAAGACAATCTGTATCGTATTTACGGTAGTCATCTCAACCCCGGCAAATGCACAGGATCTGGCAAAGAAGGCCAACGCATTTCTAAATACACTTTCGGCTGAATTAAGGACTCAGGCTCAGTTTGATTTTGCGGATGCAGAACGATTTAACTGGAATTTTGTTCCTATTAAACGAAATGGGCCTTCCTTTCGGGACTTTGATGAAAAGCAGAAAAGTGCTGCGATTATCCTGCTGAGGGCTTCGTTAAGCGATCAGGGTTATCAGAAAACAAGAGCAATTATTGAATTGGAAGAGGTTTTGAAGGTAATTGAAGGCAGAGGGCCTTCTGATAATTTCCGCGACCCCTTAAATTATCACATCAGTATTTTTGGGACACCATCCTTAAATACTGAGTGGGGATGGAGATTTGAAGGACACCATATATCATTGAACTTTTCTTCAATAAAGGGAGTTCTGGTTTCGTCTACACCCTCTTTCTTTGGAACTAATCCGGCTATTGTTACAAGCGGGCCTAAGAAAGGCACACAGGTTTTAAAAGAGGAAGAGGAGTTTGGATTCTTATTACTTAACTCCCTGGATGAAAAACAATTGAAAATTGCCCGTTTTTCAGAAAATGCGCCATCCGATATAATAACAGGCAATAAGCGCAAAGCATCACTTTTAGATCCATCCGGAATCAAATTCAGTGATTTGAATGAAGCACAGAAGAAAATATTCTTAAAGTTAATGGACGTTTACATGAGAAATTATGCCGCTGAGTTTTCAGAAAAATTTCTCCGGAAAATAAAAAATGCAGGGCTTGATCATTTACATTTTGCATGGGCCGGAAGTTTGAAGCCGGGTAGCGGGCATTATTACAGGATTCAGGGGAATTCATTGCTTATTGAATATGATAATACCCAGAACAATTCCAACCATGTACATACGGTGGTTCGCGACCTTACCAATGATTTTGGCGATGATGTATTACAGGGACATTATCAGCAGCATAAACATCATTAAATAAAGACTCATCGAGCTTAATAATTGTTTTCTGTTTCTGCCAGCCGTTTTTGATGCAGTTGTTTGAATTTGCTGTTTCAGCCTGAAATCGCGATATTTGTTCTGACTAACCAATAAATGAAGCAGATGAAAGCACTAATTTTTATACTCTTCAGCTTTATTTCAATGGCTTCAGCTTCTGCTCAAAATGCAGATTTACAGAAAGATAGTATACAGATAAATACTATTCAGAAAGATAGTATCCTAACCGATAGCATCCGGATTGTCAGGGGGAAGGCAACCTATTATGCAAGTAAATTTCATGGCAGGCGAACCACCAGCGGTGAAGTTTTCAGCAATAATAAAATGACAGCGGCTCATTTGACCCTGCCTTTCGGGACAATGGTAAGAGTTACCAATATTGATAACGGACGTACTGTAGATGTTCGGGTTAACGATCGGGGTCCGCACAATAAGAGCTTTATCATTGATATATCGCAGGCCGCAGCCAAAGAGATCGGGATCTATTCCAGGGGTGTAGGTAATGTGGAGATAAGATATGCCCTCCCCAGGTAGCTTTTCGGTGCAATATCCATCAACTTATAATGTATTTTAGATGTCATATCTGCGCATGACTTAATTATTAAAAATACCCCACCCTATATTTGTGACAGCCAGACCATACTATGGAATATAATAAACTAAGTCCCGAAGAAGAATACATCATTTTGCAAAAAGGCACAGAGAGGCCCTATTCCGGAGAATATCTTGATAATAAGAAAACAGGTATCTATTTCTGCAGACAATGTAATGCCCCCTTATATCGATCAGAGGATAAATTTGATTCTCACTGCGGCTGGCCCAGTTTTGATGATGAAATTGAAGGTGCTGTAAAACAGGTGCCTGATAAAGACGGATATCGTGTAGAGATTGTCTGCAATAACTGTGGCGGGCACTTGGGGCATGTATTTGAAGGAGAGAAATTAACTCCTAAAAATACCCGTCATTGTGTGAATTCGCTTTCTATGAAATTTATCTCCTCAGAGGATCTGTCTGCTCAGCGTTTTTCCTGAATTTTTTGTGCCCAGAATACTCCCCACATTAAATATTTGGAGAGCAGGTCGACCTGGCCGAAGCCGGCATTTTCAAGCTGATTGAGGTGCCAGCCTACCGGACTGTGGTGATCATGTGCATCCTGATGTTCCATCCACATCCTCCAGTTCTCCTCTGTTGAGCCAAGTTTTATGGCCTCTTCTTTCCAGCATGCTATATTCTTTTTATAGATTTCATCTGTAATTCCCCGGGTTTGATCTGCAAAAATAAACAGACCATTCTTACTCAGAGCCTTGTAAACA
>JBAZCD010000498.1:0-2690 GCA_041671205.1 Pedobacter sp. | reverse complement strand
CAAAATTATGGTATGCGATATCTACAGTACGGTAGATATCAAATCCAGCCTTTTTGTAAAATCCGGATGCAGGATTGCCCCTGTTTACGTTCAGCTCAAGAATCTTTCCGCCCTGCTCTCTGGCTGAATCTGAAATATGTCCGATCAGTTTTTTGCCTGTTCCGCTGCCTTGCTCAGATGGCAGAACATAGAGTTTATGAAGTTTATAGATCCCCGGCTCTGCAAGTGAAAATCCGGCAAATGCCACCGGTATATTTTCCCTTTCAGCCAGGATGAATTTTATACCCGAATTCATCTGCTCTTTTAAGCTTTCTTCCGAGTACATATCCTTCAGCATAAAGCTGATCTGTTCATCAGAAATGATATTTTTATAGGAAGGCCACCAGATTTTTTCTGCAAGCTCAGAAATTAGTGGAATGTCCTGTTCGGTTGCTTTTCTGATTCCCACCTCAAATGGATTCTGATATAAAAATAAAGGGTTGCTCAAAAGTAAGGGAATAAAAACCGTCCTTTTCAGTTTCAAATTTATGATCTTCCAGTCTTCTTAATCCGCTGGTATGAAGATTATGAACCTCGTGGAGTATCTGTATCTGTTCTCCTGCAGGCAGCCATTTACTAAATCCTGATCTTACCGGAAATATTTTTCTGTCGCCCATAAAAACCACAATATCAATATCATCCACAAATAGTGCATAATCCTTTAATACAAATTCACTGGCTATTACATTGACGGCATTGTATTGTTCGCCAAGCAGAAATTTAAATGCATCTTCTACCGGATCAGTATCTGTAATAATCAGTCGTGTGTTTTCCTGAGCCCTGAAATGAGGGTCAGGGGTAATTACGGCATCAATTTTAAAGGCCAGGGAATCTGCTAATTCATAAATATCCTGCTGTACGATTACTGTAGGGCTCCATTCAAGTATTTGTCCGAGGTTTTCATATTCAAAACCTTCGAGGCTCAGAATCAGCAATGCCGGTTCCTGCTTTTCGCGAACAATATGATGGGATGACATACATCAAACTTAGATATTTTGTTTAAATAAAGAGCAAAGAACAAGTAGCAAAGACACAAGGTGTAGTACGGACTTATAGTAAAGATAAAATTCGTCTGGAACGGAGGTGGTACTTTATGCCTTGTTCAATCTTAATAGATTTTTTTATAAAAATTCCTGAATGCCTCTGCAGGTTCATCAGCCAGATTCACAGATGCTGAAACTGCAATTCCATGAATTCCGGTTTTGAGAAGATGCTCTGTATCATCAATTTTAATTCCTCCCACAGCTAAAACCGGTATCTCAATGCCTGTATCTTTCATTTTCGCTATCCGTTCAGCATAGCCATTTATTCCCAGTAAGGGAAAATCATTAGGCTTGGTTTTAGTCTGCGAGAATGGTCCGCAGCCGATATAATCCACCACTCCTGAAGAAAAGATGCGCTCAATATCCTCAAAGGTATTAGCTGATGCACCAAGGGTCTTCTCATCACTGATAATTTCGCGGATCCTATTAAAATCTGCCTGCATATCCTCCAGATGGACACCCTGAGCATCAACCTGTTCCAGCAGATGATAATGATCGGTCAGGATCAGTGTGGCTCCCCAATCGTCGCAGATCGAAGCTACCTGATGCAGTTCTTCAATAAGTTCAGAATCAGATTTTGTCAGACAGCGGTACTGTATCCAGTTGGCACCCGCTTTACAGGCTATGGCCGTTTGTTCAGCATGACTGCGATGCGGAAGATCCTGTGTCAGGTAATGGAATTTTGAGATGTATTTTTTCATCAGAATATAATTTGTTTTTTAATGGCTATGAAGCTTGCATGAGCTTATTCATTCCGGTTTGTGAGCGGTAAGCTCATGCAGGTTTCATAATATTTGAAACGCTGTCAGGGTTTTAAACCCTGACAGCGTTATGTTAAAATTTCAAACCTAATGAAAGTAAAAAATTACGGGGTGCCTGCGGGTAATAATAATTCTCAGTTGTAAATGCACCACCGTACATATAACTGAAGGTGTATCCATTCGCTTCGTAAAGTTCAGAGAATACATTATTGACCAGCAGGGTCAGTCCGATATTTTTTACTCCTTTAAACGAAGTATTATACCTTAAACGCAGATCGTTTACAAAAAATGCATCCAGGCTTCTTTGCGAATTGGAAGTATTATCCAAATACTGCTTACTTACATATTTGCTTAATAAAGCAATTTCAGTTTTCTTGAAAGGTTGAAAATTCAGTTCCCCCGATCCGATAAATTTTGGAGAAAATGCAAGGTCTGTATTTGTGTAATTATTTACAATTTGACCCCCATTATCATAATCATCGGCATATTCAATAAAATTTTTGATCTTGTTATCACTGATTGAGGCAGTCAGCGCCCATGATAATTTATTATTGATCTGTATCCTTCCGTCTGCCTCAAGGCCGTAGCGATAGCTTTCTGCGACATTTTGACGGATATATTCGCCCACATCGTTTACCTTTCCGGTTAGAACCAGCTGGTCATTATACATCATCGCATAAGCATTAATGCCGGCAGTAAGCCTGTTTCCTCTGAGCCGGTACCCAGCCTCAAGATCAAGTAAATTTTCTGAAGATGGCCGGTTAGCAGGTGTAGAATTAATATAGTCATCCCGGTTTGGTTCTTTATTGGCGACTGCAATTGAAGCGTATGAATTATTTCGGGGGTT
>JBAZCD010000497.1:0-2713 GCA_041671205.1 Pedobacter sp. | reverse complement strand
GGATGGCAGATCCAGAAAAATGCACTTTCCATTCAGGAACTGATCAATAAAGCCTTATCCACCCTTTGCAGGAAGGAAATTGAAACACTGGGCTGCGGACGTACGGATACCGGAGTGCATGCCAGGCAGCTTTATGCACATGCAGATATTTCAACAGAAATTGATGTACTGAATCCCGGATTTCTGCTCAGCATGAATGCGATGCTGCCTTATGATATCGTGGTGAAAAGATTTATTAAAGTTGCTCCTGATGCGCATGCACGCTTTGATGCGAGTTTGCGTTCTTATGAGTACCATATTCACTTTTCCAAAGATCCTTTCCTGCATAATCTATCCTGGTTGATGCGTGATGAACCTGATATTGTTCTGATGAATAAAGCCGCTGAAATAGTGAAGGAATATCGCGATTTCAGCTGTTTCAGCAAATCGAACACTCAAACTTTTACCAATAACTGCGTGATCAGCAGGGCAGAATGGCTTCGTTCAGATAATGGCATCGTCTTTCATATTTCTGCCGACCGTTTTCTGAGAAATATGGTTCGGGCCATTGTCGGCACTCTGATCAGGGTTGGGAAGCAGGAAATGAGTGCTGAGGAGATCAGAGGAATTATAGAAAGCAAAGACAGGTCGAATGCAGGCGAATCAGTGCCGGCATGCGGATTATATCTCACAGAAGTGAAGTATCTGTATATTCTTGATTTAATGATTGAATAAACAGATTTTGAACCCCGGGTTTTAAGAGAAGCGATAAAGAAAAAATGGCAAAAGTAAGCGGCAATGCGGTAGATGTAAACCTGCTGAGAAGAGTATTCCGGTACGTTTCTCCGTATCGGGGTATTTTTGTGTGGTCTATCGTTTTAACGGTTCTGCTGGCTATTCTGGCACCGCTTCGCCCCTGGTTAATCCAATTTACCCTCGACAGATATATTCTCCTGGATGACAGTAAGGGGCTGCTCGATATGAGTCTTTTGATGGCAGGCTTATTGCTTCTTCAAACGGTGGTTCAGTATTTTCATACTTTTTTTACAAATATTTTAGGTCAGTCGGTCATTAAGGACTTGAGAATCAATGTTTTCAATCATATCAGCAGCCTGAGACTGAAGTACTTTGACCGTACGCCGATCGGGCAATTGATTACCAGAACCGTATCAGACCTTGAAACCATTGCTGATATATTTTCGGAGGGGCTAATCGTTATTGTAGGAGATATCCTGCAGGTTATTGCCATTATTGCTGTGATGCTATATACTGACTGGAAACTTACACTGGTGGTATTGATCCCTATGCCATTGCTGATGATGGCCTCCTATGTTTTTAAAGAAGCGATCAAATCTGCCTTTCAGGATGTACGGACTCAGGTGGCCAATCTCAACACCTTTTTACAGGAACATATTACAGGGATCAGGATCATACAATATTTCGCCCGCGAAAATCAGGAGATGCGGAAGTTCAAACAGATCAATTCAAAGCATCGTGATGCACATATCCGGTCGAACTGGTATTATTCAATCTTCTTTCCGGTAGTCGAGATCATTTCTGCTATCTCCATCGGATTGCTGGTCTGGTATGGCTCCAGATCAATCCTTTCTGATGAGATCACTCCGGGAGTTGTTGTATCCTTTATTATGTATATCAACATGCTATTCAGGCCGATCCGTGAACTTGCAGATAAATTCAATACCCTGCAAATGGGTATGGTAGGTGCAGAGCGTATTTTCAATGTACTGGATACAGATGAAAAGACTGAAAATAAAGGGACCCTGAAACCTCAGAAATTAAAGGGTGACATCGAATTCAGGAATGTTTGGTTTGCTTATAATGATGAGAACTGGGTATTAAAGGATATTTCTTTTCATGTTAAGCCTGGTGAGACCCTGGCACTTGTGGGGGCGACCGGAGCGGGTAAATCATCAACAATCAATATACTGAATCGATTTTATGAGATCAATAAAGGCAATGTTCTGGTTGATGGGAGGGATATCCGTGAATACGAGCTTAGTTATCTGCGCTCCCATATTGCAACCGTGTTACAGGACGTATTTCTATTCTCCGATTCCATTGCCAATAATATTAATCTGAATAACCAGGAGATTAGCAGGGACGAACTTATTCTTGCGGCAAAAGAGGTTGGTGCCTATGAATTTATAATGAAACTGCCCGGAGGCTTTGATTACGATGTGATGGAGAGGGGAGCAACCTTGTCAGCAGGACAGGCTCAGCTCATTTCATTCATTCGTGCCCTTGTTTACAATCCTCAGATCCTTGTGCTTGACGAAGCTACGGCTTCAGTAGATACAGAAACTGAGGAACTTATTCAGCATGCCATAAACAAACTGATGCAGGGTCGTACCTCTATCGTAATTGCACACCGTTTATCGACCATTCAGAATGCAGACCGGATCATTGTTCTTGATCATGGGGAAATCAAGGAAATGGGCTCCCATCAGCAACTATTAAAGTTGAAAGGTTATTACAGACGTTTATACGATTTGCAGTTTAATTCTGAAGGGATCGCAAAATCTTAATATTTAGGTTTCTGATCCTGAAAAATAATTTACCTTCGGGATATATGTTTTTGTTACTGCTTATATGAAACGTGTTGTATCCCATCTAACCTTTCAGGTACTGGTAGCTATAGTCATTGGTATTCTCGTTGGAATGAATTTTCCGGCATTTGCACCAACTGCCAGGCTGATCAGTCAGACTTTTAAGA
>JBAZCD010000496.1:0-2716 GCA_041671205.1 Pedobacter sp. | reverse complement strand
GTCTCAGGAGGTAGCACCAGATTACAATGCTCCACTCGGGTCGTAAAAGGAATTAGATCTGAATAAGTCAATAACCGTTCGATAAAAATTTCACCAAAACAATCTTTCAAAGACAACCTGATGTTAAAACTACTTTTACTTTGGGTATCGTTGAAAAGATAAATGGGTAAAGTTATTTCTTGTCCGGGAACAAAATTTCTATCCCACAATTCAAGGCTCACAGATTGAGGCGACCATGCACAAGTTAATTCGTTCCAAACAGGCTTGGGTTTTCCTTCAGTAAGTTTACCCATAAACCAGTGGCTGCCATCGTTCCAGCTTCCTAAGATACAGAATGGAGACGCACCGGCAGCTCCAATTCGTCGCCAGTATTCAGCAACTTTAGCATTTGCTAAAGAATGGAACGCAAGTCTGGATTCTTTAGTGTGATTCCTGCCCAAAAAGCGCAGAAATGTCTCAGGAACAGTTGGATATCCTCCCATCATTCCTTGTCCATCAAGATAATTGCCACCAAATTCGTCTACCATAATGGCTTTAGAAAATTGATCAGCATTGTCGTAATAAAGTCCCAGATTTTCAAAAAGACTCCACCAGTACTTATGTATATGAATCACATCGCGATCTTCCATCACCAAAGGAGGATAATCATTGATAATGGCATTTAATGCATCCCAAACAACATTAAGTTGCCCCCCTTCTGTCTCGTTATACGGGTGATACAATACAACGGAAGGATGGCGCATTGCAACATCGAGCCATTTGGGATATTGCTCCATTAAACTTTCTCTGGTCGCGGGCATTCCGTGAAAAAAACTCCACTCGTATTGCACAGCCAGACCATGTTGGTCACACAGATCCAGAAATGTTTCAGGAGGCACTCCCAGGTGAAAACGCAGAAAGTTTGCACCATGTTCTTTCAATCGCAAAATTACATTTTCAGTAAACCATTTGGTATCATTTCCCAACATTCGTCCTTCCTGATCGCGCATCCACCGGTGCCACACAACCGTACCGCCCAACAGAGTTATATGTTGGTTGTTTAAATAAAACTGTTTGTCTCTGATCCGGAAATCTTTCACTCCAAACGGAATTAAAGACTGGTCAATTGTATCTTTGCCTACGATAAGACTAAGTTTTAGCTTATACATATTGGGCTGTTCGGGTGACCAGGGTTTTAAAATATTGGCGTAAGCAATAGTGATCCTGTTTTTTGGAAGAGAAACCTTCTCTTCATTATAAAGCAGAACCCTACCTGAATTATCATATATTTCAATCCTGCTCTTTAATAATTTGTTAATCGTTGATCCAATGTTTGAAATGTCAAATGATATGTCTGCCTTTTGATTGTTAAAGTCAATAAAAGGTGTAATTCTATCAATACGATAGTCGCCATGTACCCTTAATACCACATCATTCCATAAACAGGAAGAGATATTCGATCGCCATTGATCAGCCTTGGGAACATAAGATGCATCGGCTTCCGGAAGGTCTTTCAAGGATGTAAGTGCGATTTCGAGAATGATTTTTTTGCCCGGTTTTACATCATTGTGATTCAACAGATGAAATGTTGGCGCCATGCCTCCATTTTGTTTAGAGACACTAACCCCATTCACATAAACTTCCGGCGAAAATCGCGCTCCTTTTAGTTCCAATGTGGCATATTTCCAGTTCCCTTCAGGCAATATTACCTCTCTCCTGTACCAAAGTTTTTCAGGATTCATCTTAGTTGCGTCAGTATGAATGCCGGGGACAATCACTTTCTGTGTGTAATTTCTTCCGGGGCCTATCTCCCATGAACCATTTAATGATATGGTAAAGGCTGATTTATTTGCATTTACCCACATACATGAAGTAAAAAACAGTAATAAAAAAATAAAAGGGCCTTTGGTCAGATTAGTTTGTTTCATTAATAGATATGTTTTGTATTAACAAATTGGGTTTCGCAAATTCTCAATAAATCTCCCAGGGGGCGAGACCCTCGTTATAATTCAGATAAGCCCGCCTTCCGAACCGTAGAGGAGGCGAACCAACTTCGAAAGCTCCGAGGTCGGGAGCCTTACCGGTAAACGCATCGTTGAAGCCTGGCAAAACTACTCCAGAGTCTATCAGCGGATTACTTATCCAGGCAACAGGATCAGTTATCTCTACTTTTCTATCCCCGAATTCATATGGGTATTTACCCCATTTAATACTGTTAATTGAGGATCTTGGATAGAATTCAAGATTATAAGAGGGATTAAATAACCTTGTACCGGCAGGCGTTGTTCCAAACTTTATTCCATGCTCTTCCTTTGCTGTCCTGCCCCTGGTGTTACCTGAAAAATAATCAAAGTCATAGTCGTTCGAAGGTTCCTTTTCACTATCAGTTGCAAGTCGTCCAGGTACATCGAAAATATTATTCCTTGTTATGCAGTCAGGATTTACATGGCTGGTAAAGGCATTGAAAACACCTCCGGGTTGCAATATTGTATTATGAAAAACATATCTTCTTCCACCTCCAAATTCATTCCGCTCTCCTGTCTTGATAAATGCACCGCCCTGCGTGTTCCAATGACTTGCTCTGCTTTCCCCGGACACATTTCTGAAAATATATAAAGGTCCCTTTGATGTTGAAGCAGTTGCTATTCCATTGTAAAAGAAATGGATATAATTTCCCCAAATCCGGACATTCATATTTCCTCCCTCACTTTCAATTGCATCATCCCAGGCATTACGA
>JBAZCD010000495.1:0-2724 GCA_041671205.1 Pedobacter sp. | reverse complement strand
ATTTGTCAAAATTTTTTGAAGATCCTTTGCCAAAAGAAATAATAGAGGAGTATCAGTTAATGAATTTTAATGATGCAATTGCTCAGGTTCATTTCCCTGAAAGTGATGAGCTTTTGGATGCTGCTCGACATCGTCTTGGATTTCAGGAGCTTTTATTAATTCAGTTGCGTGTTTTAAATCGTAAGAAGCTTTGGAGGGAAATGGCCGAGAATAGAAAAGAGAGTCTTGTTATGGACAAAAAATGTGTTCAATCATTTTTAGACAGATTACCGTATAAGTTGACTGGTGCTCAGACAAGATCTTTGAATGAGATACTGATCGACATGAGTGGATCACTCCCCATGTCTCGGCTCCTTGAGGGTGATGTTGGATCCGGTAAAACCGTAGTAGCAGCTGCAGCGGCCTATATGGCTTTAATGTCAGGTCATCAGGTTTTAATGATGGTACCAACTGAAATTCTTGCGAAGCAGCACTTTGAGACAATGTATGGATATTTAAAGGACTGTGGTTTTAATATTCAGTTGTTGGTGGGGAGCTTGACAAAAACTCAGAAAGAACAACTCGTCAATGATTTAAAGAACGGTGTAATTGATTTTGTGATTGGAACTCACGCAATAATTCAGGACAATGTTCATTTTAGGAACTTGGGTTTGGCTATAATTGATGAACAACATAGATTTGGAGTTAGTCAGCGAGCGTTTATTAAGCAATTTGGTACTCCACATACTTTAAGCATGACTGCTACGCCAATTCCGCGTACTTTAGCACTGACTTTATATGGTGATCAGGATTTATCTATCATTGATGAAATGCCTCCAGGCCGTCAAGAAATCATTACTCGTGTTGTTCCTGAAAATAAGAGAGATGGAGCTTATGAATGGATTAAAGATCAGGTTTTAAAAGGTAGGCAGGCATTTATTGTGTGTCCGTTGATTGAGGAATCTGAGGTTCTTGAAGTTAAATCTGCTGTAAATGAGTATGAGCGTTTGTCTCATGAAGTTTTTTCTGAGTTTAAATTAGGACTTTTACACGGTCGTTTAAAGCAGTCTGAAAAAGATGAAATTATGGAATTATTTTCTTTGAAAAAAATTAATATTCTTGTTTCGACGACTGTAATTGAAGTTGGTATTGATGTGCCAAATGCAACTATTATGGTAGTTGAGGCTGCTGATAGATTTGGATTGGCACAGCTTCATCAGTTGCGTGGACGTGTTGGCCGTGGAGAATTCCAATCTTATTGTTTTTTGTTTCTTGAAGGTGATTCTGAAATTGTCCGTCAACGAATGTCTGCGATGGTAGAAAATTCGGATGGATTTAAACTTGCGGAGATTGATTTATCTTTACGAGGTCCGGGTGAAGTTTATGGAATTCGTCAAAGTGGCATACCTGATCTTAAGATGGCATCACTTTCCGATAGAAAACTAGTTCAAGTAGCAAGGGAAGCTGCGGAGAAAATCATGGCCCTAAATTTGCGTTTAGACGCGTTTTTTGAACTTAGTCGGTATATTGATGCGGAGGAGGTAGTAATCGACTACTAAGCGCGATACTCGATTTTGGCTTATTTTAGACTGAAAGGTGATCTGTGGGTGATGAAAATTTTAATGAAAAAATTCTGATACATATAGGTATATAGTTATGTATTTTGGATTATTTATCGGAGTTTTTATAGAAAGAATTTTTGTGGTGATTTATATGGGGATGTCTGAGTGTTTAGAGATACCTTTGTACAAGATATATTGTGCGGGACTAAATGATACCTTAAAATATAGCTCCCTATTATACTCCTATTGCCTAAAGTATAACGTTTGATCGTTTTGCCTTACCTTTAATAATCCTAAGAGCTTTAATATTTTGGTATACCGAATACGTTGTTGTTAATGCAATGAATCCGAGTAACCAATAGAAATATTCTGGAAAATATATGTATGATATCAGGATCATTATTGCTCCGGATATCAATGCAAATATTAATGATAGATATAATTTGTCGCTGAGTTTCATAATTATGCGGTTAAATCATTTATATTTTCTTCAGATGTTTGGTCAGAATCCCCTGCTACGGCTTCAGTCATTTCTTGGGTTTCACGATATCCGTTTTCTTCAAGAAAAGCCATTGTGTCATTATAGAGGCCTTCTTCTTCTGCGATATCTCTTACCGCACGTAAGTGGAAGTTTTGAGCCAAGTTTTCAATATTTCTTCGATCGTAATTTTCATCGAAAGTTAATTTATCTGCCTGATATTGAAAAATGTTTCCCATGATTTCGCGATAGTCTGAACCTGTCATAAATTCATCGTATCCTTGGTATAATCCGATTGTGCCCGCTGTAGCTATTCCTGCAGTTGTTTCGGCGGCAGCTACTTCGACTTCATAGATATCGGTTGCGTCTACTTCTCCACCAGTTAATATTTGAGCCGCCAAAGGTAATGCAATACCAGCGGTGACAACTTTGCCAGCTATATCAGTTCCTCTCAAAATATTATTTGCTAGGTTGGAGGTTGTAAGCCATTGACTGAATCTGCCCATTGGCATTGTTCTTTCCATTTGAGCTGCGCTTAGTGCTAATTCTCTCATTGATGCACCTCGAACTGTTGTTCCAATTTTAAATACTTCGCTTCCCATTCTATATAAAAGATTTTGTCCGTTTAGGAATACGGATTGACTCAATCTTTTTGCGCCCGTTAATAATCCATATGGAGCTCTGGCTGGAAACGATAGTATGTGC
>JBAZCD010000494.1:0-2725 GCA_041671205.1 Pedobacter sp. | reverse complement strand
ACGCAGCGCCTTAATGCCATCGTCTATTGTACACAAAGATTGTGCATTTGTGGTAATACAGCTTAAGAAGTGGCGCATTTCATCTATAAATAATCTGTTACGCTCAAAACCCTCCGGCACTGTTTTCTCTTCCCATTTCCCTTCTGCAAACCATTTAACCAAACCGCTTGAACTATCCCAAAGTATAACTCCAGTTTGCCCGATAATGCGCATATTATGCTCAGCAGGCCTTTGAATATAATCTATGTGGACGTTTCCGATAGCCCCGGATTTAAAGTTAAGTAAGACGTCTGCACTATCTTCAACCTCTATTCCCAGTCCTCCATTCGAACCCATAATAGCCGATACACTGCTCACTTCACCAATCAACCACCTAAGGTAATCAAAAGGATGGGATAATGTTAGAAGTACGCCTCCACCTAACACCGCTTTCGCGCTGTATCCTTCGCGATAATCCTCTCCCGGGTGCCAATCCGGCAAATATTCACCCCAATGGGCCTGGGTGCTAACAACCCTCCCGATGGTATTCTCTTCCAAAAGACGCTTTACGTGTTTTAAGCCAGGATGGTAACGGAAATGGAAACCTACCTGTAGAACCAGACCTTTCTTTTTAACTAAATGTTTCAATTTTTCCACCCCGTCCAAATTATGCGAGATTGGTTTTTCTAAAAAAATGTGCGTGCCTGCCTCGGCAGCTGCAAGCGCTGCAGCCATATGCAATGAGGTTGGATTGGCAACTATCATAGCAATAGGTTTACGGGCAAGGGCTTTACCAAGCTCATACTCAACCGGAATATCAGCCATCTCATCAGGCAGCTTACTTTTACCGGTACGGTAAAAGATAAAATTCTTGCAGCCAAGTGCTTGTAGATTCTGCAGGTGGCGTCTGCCTATCGAACCTGAACCTACAATTAAAATCGGTCTTTTAGTATCCATATTCACTTAAAATAGTTTCTTGAGCTTATCAAGCCCGATCCAAAAACCTTCGCCATTGTTCTCATGCCCCTGCCAAATCTCCGAAATAAATGACGCGTCAGGAGCAACCCTGCTAAGTTGTTTAGCTAAAGTCCGAAAGTCAATTTCGCCTTCGCCTATTTGCAAACCTTCCTGGTCTACTCCTGCTGCGTCACCAAGATGCAAATGAGCTGTCTGTGACCCGATTAAATCAGTCAACTCCTTAAACGACCATTTATAATAATTGCAGGCCAGTTTTGAGTGGGAGGTGTCAAAACAGAGACGAATTCCGTAGCGGGCACAAAAATCGGCGGTATCAACCGGATCAACGAATAAATTAGCTTAAAGCTGTCCTCCAAAATACCATGGAAAGGGAGGCATCGTTTGAGCGATTATCTCAACACCCTTTTGATCAATCTGGGATAGCGACTGGACAAGACGCCTGTACATTTTTTTTCTGTCATCAGCTCCGCAAAAACCATTTTTAGTGAAACCACCTAAGCTGGCAACGATTAGGGGCTTCTCCGCTCTTTTAAAAAAAATTTTAAGTTTTTGGGTAATGTCCACCACCCTTTGCAGCTCCTTGATTGAGCGTTGCCGGTAAGCTTCGTTTTCTGAGGCAAGATCAAGCAGATGATCACCTGAAAATAAATCCGGGCTATGAACAATAAGTCCCAGATCATACTTTTTCTCAAAAAAGCTATTAATATCCAAATCCATGTCTTTATAACTTAAATGAAACTCCAGAAAATCCGGATTAGTATTAGCAATCAGTTTTTTAAAATCATGATAACGGACAGGAAGACCCCACGGCCGGTGGAAATTATAAGATTTTGGCTGAACATTCTTGTATTCCAAATCTGAGGGATAGAAAAAATCACCGGATTTAAAATTTCTTTTAGCTGTTTTACCAATCAGTTTATCGATACTATTTGGTTGAAGGCCGCGTCCGGGGCTTTTGACGGCGATTATATCCTGAGTGATTAGTTCGCCTTTTTTTAAATCAGTTGTTATCACCAGACTCTTTGCCAGATTCGCCCGGTTAAGTCTCTCTCCCGGGGTAATATGCCTGGCGGCTTTTGTGCCTAGAGCAGCCTCTAGCTGCCTGATATTCTCTACCATTTGCTTAAATTCATCAGGCAGTAAACTAACCTGGTGATCATTACCTTCTTGAGTTTTATCGAGGGTAATATGTTTCTCGATGACTAAGGCACCCAATGCCACAGCCGCAATAGGGATATGGAAACCCCGCTCATGGCCTGAATATCCGACAATACAATCCCCAATTTTTTTCAGGCGGCTTAAATATTCGAGATTTACATCTTTAAATGGAGCAGGATATGTTGAGTTGCAGTGAAGCAGTATATACCTAACACCAAGCTTTTTCAGAAGAGATACAGTCTCTTCTATTTCCTTTTCTTCTGACATTCCTGTAGAGACAATAAGTGGTTTGCCGGTCTTTGCCAAAGCCCGAAGCAGAGTGTGGTTGGTCATATCTGCTGAAGAAACCTTATAGGCATCCATCTGGTAAGTTTCAAGCAGTTTGAGGCTGGCAATATCCCAGGGTGTACAAAGAGGCATAATTCCACGCACCTTGCAGTAATTAAAAGCTTCAAACATTTCTTCGGGCGGAAGCTCAAAACGGTTTAGCAAATCAAGCGTATATTGAGAACCTAAATTCTCCCTCGGATCATTTGGATCGCCTTCATTAATATAAAGAGAAGGCAAGTCGCGCATCTGAAACTTAACGCAATCAGCTCCTGCTTCAACT
>JBAZCD010000493.1:0-2725 GCA_041671205.1 Pedobacter sp. | reverse complement strand
TAAAGGACATGCGAAAATTGCTGCCTTTTTTAGAAGAAGAGGACCGAATCTGGAACGTTTTAAATACAGATATTTCAATCATAGATGTAAAAAAACTTGAACAAACATTAGAAGAAACGGAAAAAAGCCATGAGGAAACTAAAAATTCTGTAAGAGAATTAGAAATAAAAAAACATCAAGCAGAAATTAGAACAATCAAAGACCTCATTTGGTATAAAAACGAGACCACTGAGACTGTAAAACGATTAGTAAAAGATATCTATCAACTACAGTTAGATGCTGGGCGGATCTTAAATCAAGCATACGAACACTTTCTGGAAATATGGAATGGTTCCCTTCGAGAAAATTGTCCCTTACCACTTAATCGTTCTCAGAAGGCTATTTCTGATATTAAAAATGGTAATATAGAGCAACTTATCAGTGAAATTGAAGACCTCCTGCAGCATGCTGAAGTTAAGTTAAAAAAACCATTAGTTGGTCGTGAAACAGATAAAGATAGTTTGTTTAACGACATTCATAAAAGAACAAATACACTTTCCCTGCCTATGACTAAAGATGAGGAGATAGTAGTTAAAGACCCCGTGAAACTCTATTTAAAGCTCCAACAAAAGCGAGTTTATTTGCTAGATGGATTTAATAAAGTTTTGGGCTCGGTGATTTATAATGCTGTGGGAAACGAAGGAATTAAGCAATGTGAGCGTTACGAATCTGATTATGAAAAAGGGAGCAATAAATGGAAAGATAGCAAACTATTGCTTGTTCCTTTCCAAGTTAATGATAATAATATTGCAATGGTTGCAAAATGGATTTACAAATATATTCAAAAATTCACTAGCACGGAATTATTGCCGAGAAGAATTAGTTTTTTTGATACGTTGTTTACCAGAGCGTCTGCTTTTAGCCTTCCGATTACACCACTAGGTACTAAATCAGCATCTTCTACACAGAGCGAATTGGTGGAAATCAAAAAGCTTGAGAATGATATAGCGCTTATAGCTGCAGAATTAATGTCTAGTCAACTTCCTTTAAACCAAAAGGAAAGAGAAAAATATTTAGAATTGTCTAAAAAATTTGATTCTTTAGTAAAACTCAAACCAGTATACGAAATTGTACAAAAAGATATAAGAAACTTATTAGCCCCACCAGAGACTAAATCTAAAGTGATTGAAGAATCAAAAAAGGAAAAATCGGGTATGGAGAATGACCCCAATCATGATATTAAACACTCATTTTAACCGGTACGATTAGAAGCTATGACCTTTGTTATAGCTTCAGATTTTTAGAGTGCCTAGCACACAACACACCAATATAATATTCCTCTGTCGCTTTCGTGTTTTGTGCGTACACCAGATCCTGCTTACTCCATCTTCACACATGGCGAATTTAATAATATCCTTACGCCATTATAGTGATAAATTGTTTTATCTTAACCTATAACAATTACGGGTAATAAGCTGGATTTAAAATTATGAATATAAAAGAATTAAAAGAACTGGATACTCCATGTCTAGTAATTGATTTAGATAAACTAAAGGAAAATTTACAGGTAATGCAGGAATATGCCACTCAGGTGAGAGTTGCTGTTCGGCCGCATTGCAAGACTCATAAATGTTCTCGTATAGCCAAGCTGCAAATTGAAGCAGGGGCTATTGGCATTTCAGCTGCCAAACTTTCAGAAGCAGAACAACTGATTGAACAAGGGATACGTAATGTCTTAATTACTTCTCCAATTGTATCTGCACCTAAGTTAAGTAGACTTGTCCGTTGCTTAGAAAAAGCACCAGAACTACTTTTGGTGCTTGATAATCCTCAAAACGCTGAGGCTTTAAATCAGCTTGGGCAAGCTTTGAATCAACCTATCCAGGTGCTCATTGATTTGGATCCTGGCATTGGTAGAACAGGGGTTCATCCCAATGCTGCTTTAGACTTTGCCCATTTACTGCAAAAAAAATCGTGGCTTCATGTACAAGGAATACAGTGTTACGCTGGAAATTTACAGCATATTTCTAACTATCAGGAACGTAAAGCGCTTTCATTAAAAACGATGGAGATGGCTTCGGAGATTTTCAGATCTCTAAAACCTCTCTTTCCCGAGTTCCATATTTTAACCGGCTCAGGGACTGGAACTTTTGATATTGACCCTGAAGCTTCTGAGGTTACTGAAATTCAGCCTGGATCATATACCGTGATGGATGTGCAATATGAGTGTATTGGTTCTAAAAGAGACCCTCAACATTTTAATCGTTTTCGAAATACCTTAACGCTCTTAAGTACCGTTATTAGCTCTAATAGAACAGAACATGTTACAGTTGATGCCGGTACGAAAGCCATTTATTTTGATCCAAACTATAAACCAAGGCTCATTAGTCACCCTCATTTGACTTATGATTGGGGTGGCTTTGGTGATGAACATGGCAAAATAACAGGCAGTGGTTCTTTGCCAGGTAATGGAGAGGTTATTGAAATGGTTGTTCCTCATTGTGATCCCACCATTAACTTGTATGACCAATTTGTGATTGTGCAGAATAATGAGGTGATTGATGTCTGGGATATTGATCTAAGAGGTAAATCACAATAAACATCTATTTTATTGTTTTTATTATTCAATATAAGGCTCTTGCTCATATTCTAGTAGCCCGAGTCTTGGTCCATAGCCGTCAAAACCTTATGATCCCCACTCGGGAGTGGGGATCATAAGGTTCGATCTGCGTGGCTTTATTCATGG
>JBAZCD010000492.1:0-2726 GCA_041671205.1 Pedobacter sp. | reverse complement strand
GCACCTGGCTGGTAACCCAGGCTGATTTGATAGCCATGATCACGATCCCGAAAACACCCATTACAGGTATTAAATAAATTAAATTGTTTTGTAAAAACTCCATGGATAATTCTCTATTTATAATCGTTATTTTTTCTTATGCGAACGGCAAAAATAGCAGGCTTATTCTATTAATCAAACATTGAAATTCATAATGTTATGATATTCAGCTTAGTTTATCTTAACAAACATGTATATATCTTGATTATCAGGTAGTTATACAAATGATTTATTTGCTTTTTTTATTATTTTTTTTTGCTCGTCTAAAGAATAATTTGATTTCAGACAAATTAATTGGTTGACTGGTATTTTTTTTAATGTAAGTTTATTCTGAAAACCAAACCCAAATTAAAATGAATGAAACTTTAGAGCAAAATGAGATGAAGCGTGAGCTTGGTCTGCTGGATGCAACCTTACTGGTTGCCGGAAGTATGATCGGTTCCGGAATTTTTATTGTTACAGCAGATATTACACGAAATGTGGGTTCTGCTGGTTGGTTAATCGCTGTATGGCTTATTACCGGATTAATGACCTTAATTGCAGCTGTAAGTTATGGTGAGCTAAGCTCCATGTTTCCTAAGGCTGGTGGTCAATATGTTTATTTAAAAGAGGCCTATAATCCTATTGTTGGCTTTCTTTATGGCTGGAGTTTTTTCGCAGTTATTCAAACCGGTACAATTGCTGCCGTAGGTGTTGCGTTTTCAAAGTTTACAGCCTATTTATGGCCTGCAGTAAGTGAAGACCTGGTATTGTTCACTATTGGCTCAATAAAAATCTCTCCGGCACAGGTACTTGCAATCGGAATCATTATACTGCTTACTTATATTAATACCAAGGGTGTAAAGGGAGGTAAAATGATCCAAACATCTTTTACTCTTACCAAACTGGTTAGTTTATTCGGCCTGATCATTTTCGGATTTATTATGCTTAAACCGGATATATGGGAGGCGAACTGGGTAAATGCATGGAGCATGCAAAAATTGAATGTGGATGGCACATTCGAATCCTATACAATTGCGGCAGCTTTAGGGGCCGTTGCAGCAGCAATGGTCGGTTCCATTTTCAGTAGTGACGCATGGAATAATATCACTTTTATTGCTGGGGAAGTAAAGAATCCTAAACGAAATATCGGGCTTAGTTTGTTTCTGGGGACTCTGATTGTTACTGTTATTTATGTGCTCGCAAACCTGGTTTACATGGCAGTTTTGCCTTTACAGGAGATTGCCACAGCCGATAAAGACCGCGTTGCAGTGGCTGCATCGAGTGTGATATTCGGAAATATCGGTACGGTGATCATAGCCCTTATGATCATGATATCAACCTTCGGGTGTAATAACGGTTTAATACTTGCAGGAGCCAGGGTATATCATACTATGGCAAATGATGGCTTGTTCTTTAAAAAAACAGCATCACTAAATAAACATGCCGTACCTGAATTTGGTTTGTGGCTACAGTGTCTGGTTGCATCTGCACTGTGTCTAAGTGGAAGGTACGGTGATCTTTTGGATATGATCTCCTTTGTAGTGGTCATATTTTATGTGCTTACAATTATTGGTATTTATATTTTAAGGGTAAAAAGACCGGATGCTGAACGGCCATATAAAGCATTCGGATATCCGGTTCTTCCGGCCATTTATGTGATTATGGGGATTTGCTTCTGCACTCTGCTGATCATTTATAAGCCTAACTTCACATGGCCGGGATTGATCATTGTTTTATCTGGTGTGCCTGTTTATTACATGTGGAAAGCATTTGATAAGAAACAGGTATAAATATCTTTTTTCATCAGGAGGAAAGTATTTCGGATTTTGGCATAAATAGTGATTAAATCATATCAATCGGGTGACCCGGATCATGTTTGTGTACCCAGGTTTAACGTAATTTTGTATAATTCAAATAAATACAAATGTTATGGGAAGTTTAAATAACAAAGTGGCCATCATTACCGGGGCAGGTTCTGGTATTGGCAAATCAGCAGCAATTCTGTATGCCAGGGAAGGTGCAAAAGTGGTTGTATCTGATATTAATGAAGAGCACGGGAACGCAGTTGTTGCAGAAATTAAGAAAAATGGGGCTGAAGCCTTTTTTATAAGGGTGGATACCGGTAAACATGAAGATCACCGTGATCTGGTTGAACAGACTATTGTAAAATACGGGGCTTTACATATTGCAGTTAATAATGCCGGAATTGGCGGACCATTAAGCAGCATTGCAGATTATCCGATCGATGGCTGGCAAAAGGTGATCGATATTAACCTTTCCGGAATTTTTTACGGACTGAAGTATCAGATACCAGCCATGCTTAAGTCGGGTGGTGGCAGTGTGGTCAATATCGCTTCAATCCTTGGAGCTGCAGGAACGAAATTCTCACCAGCCTATGTAGCTGCTAAACATGGTGTAGTTGGTTTAACTAAAGCTGCTGCTTTGGAATATGCAGACCAGAAAATTCGTGTCAATTCAATTGGTCCCGGATATATTAAAACACCTCTGGTAATGAATACATTAGAAGAGGCTACCCTTAATATTTTAGTTGGAATGCATCCCATTGGCAGATTGGGCGAATCGGAAGAGATCGCTGAGCTCATTTTGTGGTTAGGTTCTGATAAATCTTCTTTCGTAACCGGGTCGTATTACCCGATTGACGGAGGCTATCTGGCACAATAATTTTTTTTTGCATAATTTCGCAA
>JBAZCD010000491.1:0-2726 GCA_041671205.1 Pedobacter sp. | reverse complement strand
ATGCAAAGCATCTTTAGCCATAGGATCATTAGATGATGATTTTGATACAGATTTTGGGTATTCAGGTAAAGTTCAGTTTGCTGTGGCTCAGCGTTATGCTACTATCGCCGACGTTTCAGGATCAAACGGTTTTGAATCAGATAATGATGGTTCGGGCTCTGTTAAAACTCCTCAAACAAGTACTGCTTTTAGCAACGTAACTGTATTGGGTCCATTAACTAAAGCTTCCACAAGCGGTGTGAATGCAAACTATCAACATGCTGCCCAGATCAGGAGAAATTCTTCAATCAGCATTCTTAACTCTGTATTTGCAGGCTATACCGAAGGCATCTATATTGATGATTCTAAAGTTGCTGTAGCAAAAGCTACTTCCGCAAATTATTTAGCCGGCCGTCTTGTGTTCCAGAACAATATTATTTATGGTGCCAATGTAAAAGGCAATGAAGTTAAAGGGGAGAATAAAGCAGATTTTGAAACAGCTTTAAGAGCCGGTAATATTTTCGATGCAACTAAATTTGGCGATGTTTTAATGAATGATCCGTACAAATACGCATCAGATCTTGTGCCCAGCGCTCAGGCGGGAAAGCCCAATTTTACTGCTAAAGCTGGTTCAGCTGCAGAAAGCGGTGCTTTATTCACCAATGCTAAGGTTACAGATGCATTCTTTGAAAAAGTTGCTTATCGTGGCGCATTCGGTACAACTGACTGGACTTCAGGATGGGCTAACTTTGATCCTCAGGTAATGCCTTATGATGCACCGGGAAAGGTGAAGTAAGAAAAAGATTTAATACTTAATATTTTAAACACCCTGTTCAAAAGCAGGGTGTTTTTTGTATACTTAAACCTTTTTTCATTATTTATCTTCAGAAGGATTGTAGCTGTATACAACCTCATAATTTAAATGTTGCAGCTCTGCAGCTATTTGTCCAATCCTGAGATCCCGGTTCTGGGGTGTAGGCTCACATACAGAATATTTCTGCCCCTTATAAATAATTGACTTGCCCTGTGCTTTATCAAACTGTACCGCCATACTGATATGTGTAGGGTACAATAATGCGATCATGGGAAGATTGTATAGCTCCTTAACCAGATAAAAAAATAGAGCTGCCCGGTCATCACAATCGCTGTATTTTGAAAAAAGGGTCTGTTCAGGTGATAGACGCTTTTCTTTTCCAAAGTTATTTTCATCATTCTGGTATAAAAAAGCATAACGGGTAAACCGCATCAGGTAATCAACACCCTTTTTCTGGCTCATTCCGGAGATATTTTCTCTCAGTAAAGGAATCAATGAGCGATAAGTTTCATGGCTTAACGGAATATTGAAATAAGATTCAAAATCAACCCCCGGGTAATTTTTGAAAATATTTTCAATTTCAGGATTTAATTTAACCTGGAAGTGATAGGGCTTTGACCGGTAGCTGAACTGTATTTCCTTTTCATTATATGTATCCGGCTTGAAGTCGGGCATTCGGGTTACTTTATAGGAAAAGGAGTTTCTGGCCTCGGGTACATTCAAATTGACAGGATAGACTTTGTCTTTTTCAAAATCTATCTTCCCGTAATCATGGTAATTCAGGCACATATATTTATTGCCGTCTATTCTGAAAAATGGGATATCCTTAATGTCTTCATCATTTCTGACATAGAATATTAAAAGATTATTTCCAATCGAGAGTCTGGCATCATACCCCGATTTTGTCAGGAAAAACCATTTATATAGCGTATAACGATGATAGTTTTCAGCTTTTGGGCTGATCTGCTGGGCAGTTTTCCTGATGAGCTGATAATATATCCAGTCATTTAACTGGTGCTTTTCCTTATAAGCCAGCAATGAGGACAGAACAGATTGATAGTTACTTTGATCAAGTTTATTATAAAAGTTTTGAACTGAAGTGGCTGAAAGAAACTCCGAAAAATCAATCTCAGACGATGGATCTAACTCGAAATTGAAGGTGCCGCTGTAGAATTCAAAGCTGAAATTATTGGCCATAGCTCCGCTGAAAGGTACGCTTAGTAGCAGTATCAGACACAGTTTAATGCTTAATTTAGCAGCTGAAGAATTCAAATTATTAATTACTTAACATTAAATTTACATAAAAATAATGTTAAATTAATATACTTATCCTTCTTTTTCGAAATTTTTACTCAATTTTTCCAGCATTTCCTCAGGGATCTTCTTAAGATCTACCACTAAAAAACCATCCAGGCAGTCGGAGAATTTGGGATCTATGTTAAAGCAAATGATCTTTGCATTTAAGGCCAGATATTGTCTTAACAATACCGGAACCTTCACTTGAGAGATTTCAATCTCTGAAATCAGGCTGTCCAGATTTTTAAGGGTTTCACGGGATTCCAGCAGCAGATCTTTATCGATTTTTGCAAAATCAAGTTTGAAATTTTTACGCGGTTTTACATACTGAGCCAATTCATGGTCAAAGTGGTTTTTGCTTATAAAATCAACAATGAGAGATTTCGATAGCTTTGAAAAGTTATTACTGATACTTACAGGTCCGATCAGGTAACGATATTTTGGATTCTCAATCAGATACTTCAGAATTCCCTTCCAAAGCAGGAATAAGGGCAGCGGTTTTTGCTGATATTCCTTTCGTATCCATGATCTGCCCAGTTCCAGACTTTGACGTAATACAGGATAAAATGCTTCCTTGATCTTGAAGAGTTCATTCAGATAAAATCCTCTTTTCCCCAAACTATAAAAGATCTCATCT
>JBAZCD010000490.1:521-2731 GCA_041671205.1 Pedobacter sp. | reverse complement strand
GCACGCTCAAGTTCCTCTCTGGTTTCTACCCAAACCATGGTCACCCCGCAATTTTTCATTGCCTGATAGTATCCAATATTATGGCCTTTTTGTAAAATAACTTCTGTTTTCATACCGCTGCCTTCCAGATGGGGGATCATTGCGGCTTTATTCGCATCCATACCCGAAAGTACACCTGCAGTACCCAGCATAATAGCCGAGAAAGCACCTGAGGTAACTGTAGCAGCTTCAGCATGGCATAACCCTGCGATTTTGGCACCAACTTTATCCTGAAGTTCATCCAGCATACAATATCTTCTTGATGAATTTCTAATTGTTTCAAGAACCTCATCCTGCATCAGTGATCCGGTCATGAATGTAAGGGTTGCTCTCGCATTAATGAATGTACGGATACCTAATTCTTTGAAAAGATCCCTTTTTGCAGCTGTTGCGGCGGTCGGTAAAATTGAACCCGTTGCACTTTGTCCTGATAGTACTCCACCCGCGAGCGGAATTAGTGTTAAACCCTTTATTAGGTCTCTGCGTTTCATAATCTTATTTATCGTTTTTAAATTTTAAAATTCATTGTATGTTCTGCTGTTCTGAATCCCGGCATAAACCCTTCCTCCAATTTTACCCTTAAACAGGTAAATTTATAAATTTATATGTACAATATCTTAGCCTTAAATATTTTGAATTACGAATTATTTATTTTATTTATGTTAATATTTACGTACCACTTAACACAAACTTAAAATCACTCCCCTTATGAACCAAATGAATGAAGTAACTTTTAAGGATAGCAGCGCTAATCCGGGACCTCTTGGCCTTTTTGGCTTTGGAATGACTACTGTCTTGTTGAATTTACACAATGCAGGTATTTATGAATTGAATTCAATGATACTTGCCATGGGCCTATTTTATGGTGGAATTGCACAAATTATTGCAGGTGTATTAGAGTCAAAGAAAAATAATACGTTTGGTATGACTGCGTTTATATCTTATGGTTCCTTCTGGCTTACTTTAGTTGCTCTTATTGTTATGCCAAAACTTGGTTGGATCCCGGCGACTTCTACCGGTGGCATGGTAGCCTATTTAATTATGTGGGGTGTATTTACCTTCTTATTATTTATCGGCACTTTAAGATTGAACAGAGCACTTCAATTTGTTTTTCTTTCATTAACTATCCTGTTTTTCCTCCTGGCTTACGGAGATGCAACTGGCAATGGTAAAACTTTTACAGGCTATGAAGGGATTGTTTGCGGTGCATCTGCAATATATACCGGTATAGCTACTTTACTTAATGAGGTTTATGGTAAAACAATTTTACCTATTGGCCCTGTAAGCAAATAAGATTCTAATTAAAAAGCTGCTGTACATTCTACTAAATCATAATGGAATGTACAGCAGCTTTTTATCCGTAAGCGAATTGAGAAGTTCAATATTGCGTCAAATCCGGTATTAATGAGGCATGAATAAGTGTCCGAAGCAAACATAACACTTGTTTTAACCCATCCCGATCAAGGATGCCTGAAAAGAGGGATCCGATTAAATTCTAAGCCTTATTCCTGCAGCATTCAGACCCCGGGTAATTAAAACACATAAAAGTGCAAAACTAAACGATTTTAACAGACCTATTCCACCAGTTAACAACAAATCAGGGAGTGTCAATCCTGTTAATCTGACAAAACCATATGCAAAATACGGTATCAGGTAACAAAGAAGGGTATCAGTACCTGCCGGTTTTATAATATCGAACCAGCTGCTTTTTTCCCATGCGTCTGCTATCCAAAAAATAAGTGTAAAAGCCATTAATGTAAAGGCGCTGCAAAGAAACAGCCAGGCAGGTGTGGCACCGAGTTTAGCGAGCCCCCAGTAAGGGCGGGTTATTACTGATAAACCAATTAAAACGACCGCTGATATCAAAAAAATGATCGTTAATTTCAACCGGTCTTTTCTTTCAATATAATACCTGAAAACATATGACGTTAGCACTCCCCCCATAGTCAATCCCGGCAATGTGCCCCCTAAAATGGCATTTGGAATAAAATCAAATATACTTCCATGGAGTAAACCGGCCTTATTTACCATACTGAGAACACAAAAGAATATCCAGGCAGAGAGAAGCCAATAAAAATTATTCCTGGAAAATATAGTAATCAAGGCACTTACAAGATAAGTCCAGCCAATTAAACCAAGAATACCCCACCAGTGAGTCCCGAAGCGAACCT
>JBAZCD010000490.1:0-511 GCA_041671205.1 Pedobacter sp. | reverse complement strand
GTAATGATTCCGGTAATCTTCAGAATATTGACCAATAATTTATTGACTTTGTTTGAATAAGTATTCCAGATTAAAATAAAACAAAGACAGCATAAGGGTCCCCAAAGCCATCCGGGAATTCCCATTGCTGCATAGTTAACACTTTCTCCGTTTACCAGAAAAACCCCCATAACGAGCAAGGCAAGAGTCCTTAGCAATACATGCCTTAATAAATCAAAATTGCTATCTCCTTTTTTAATCCGGTTCTGAATTGCATATGGCAAGGAAAGTCCGACAATGAATAGAAATGCAGGAAAGATCACATCCGAAAAACCAATTCCGTCTACACCCCGCTTTACATGCCTTAAGCCCTCAGGGATATCTGTGAGCGACCAGAAATCATTATCAAATATCATGAGCACCATCGTAATGGCCCGCAGAATATCAATGGATGAAATACGCTGGACTGAGGCCTGTCCATTGGATGAAATTTTCCGATCTGCGGATGCGATTGTTGACATAAGATTCGACG
>JBAZCD010000489.1:0-2736 GCA_041671205.1 Pedobacter sp. | reverse complement strand
ATACAACAATGGTATTATCTTCTATGCCCAATTCTTTCAGCTTGGCCATCAATCTTCCGATATTAGCATCAACATTGGCAATCATTCCATAAGTTAAGGCATTTAGTTCATGCATCCCCATCTTCCGATAAGGATCGGCCCATTTATCGGCAACAACTAAAGGGAAATGAGGGAGATTGGTAGCATAAAAAGCAAAGAAAGGTTTATCTCTGTTTTTCTCAATAAAACTGATTGTTGCATCAGCGAATATATCATCGCAATAGCCCTGAAATTGCTTACTAATATTATTGTGCTGCAGAATAGGATTAAAATAAGAATTACCCGGCGGGTCTGATGCCTGTCCGATTCCACCTCCTTTATGAATCAGTGTTTCCTGAAACCCTTTATCTGAAGGCCTCATCGGATAATTGTCGCCCAGATGCCACTTACCAAATATCCCGGTACGATAACCGGCATCAGATAATATTTTTGCGATGGTCACTTCACTTTCCTTCATTAAAGGAGAAGTCTCAGTAACCCCAACCACGCCGGTCCGGTAATTATCCCTGCCCGTCATGATACTTGCTCTTGTTGGGGAGCAGTTAAAGTTTACAATGAATTGCCTCAATTCAACACCCTGAGCGGCAATTGCATCCATATTAGGGGTCTTCAGCAAATCATTATGCAATCCAACATCTCCGATCCCCTGATCATCGGTCATAATCAGAAGGATATTGGGCCTTTTTTGAGCATAAAGCGGATGAATACCTGCAATAAGCAGTACCAATAATACCAATGATTTCAACAATAGATTCCGGCAATTTTTTATTTCATCAATATTAAATTCAGGGCCTTTCATATGTATATCATTGAATCAGCAACAGATTAATCCACCTTAAGCGGCTTGCTTGCTATTGCGTTAAGATCGTAAACAACCCTACCACCTTTTATAGTTAACTGACACTCAAAACGACGATCACCTTGTTGTCTGTTTCCTACAATATCTTTAAACCCAAAAGTTCCCTCACGCATGCTTAATACAGCAATATCGGCAATACCTCCAACTGTAAGATTTCCTAATTTCTCGCGCTTAATGGCTTGGGCAGGTGCCCAGGTAGCTGCTTTAATAATTGAAGGAATATCCATTCCCAGATTCAGGAATACAGAAAATACATTCATCTGATCTTTCATGGCACCATTTATACTTGAAGCATGAAGATCCGTACCCAAGGTATTAGGATAAAATCCTGCTTTAATAGCCGGAATTGCTGTTCTGTAATCAAAACTGCCACTTCCAAAACCCACATCAAAGATTAATCCGTTTTGCTGTGCCTTACGAATGAAAGGTTTAACTTCGCGGGTATCGGTATTTATGATCGGCTCTCTTACCCCCGGAACATAACAGTAAGAATGAGTATAAATATCTCCGGGACGCAAGTATTTAAAAAACAACTCTTCTAATGATTGATTACCACTGCCGAAATCAACCATTACAGGCATATCCGCCAGTCTGCCTGCCTTTGTTAAACGCTCAACCGGTGTCCAGTCTGCTTTCCCAAAATGCGCCAGCTTAAATCCAACAACATGTTCTTTGTTTTCTATTGCAGCAGTTGCAGTCTTCTCTGCATCCATGTCATCCATATTCTGTTCAAAAGCTCCTCCGCGCATACCTTCGCCCACAATATTTAACATCGATAATACACGGGTAGCTGAGATATCAATAATATTCTTTTTGAAAGTTTGAAATGATTTCCAGCCTGCCCCACCGGCATCCACTACCGTAGTTACACCGGTTCTGAAAGTATAATTATCAGGAACAACTGCAATAGAGCCATTACTTAAATAATCGTTTTTAGAGTGACCATAAAAAACATGGGTATGAATGTCAATAATTCCGGGAATCACATACATCCCCTTCGCATCAGCAACCTGTAGAGCCAGAGCGGTATCAATATTTTTTGCGATTAATGCTATACGGGGCTCTTTACTTGTTTGTCCGTTAATCTGAGCAGATGGAAGCTCAATGGCAATATCCATCATTTCGTTTAGCCCGGATTTCGGATCAATGACATGACCACCCTTAATAACAATCCCGTATATTTTTTGTTTACCATTCTGATTCTGGGCCAGTAGTCTGTTTCCGAAAGCAGACAACAATAAAAAAAGCATTAAAACAATTCTTAACATACGGGATTATAATTACATGATGTATAACAATTTAATTAGTTTTCATAGAAGCAATTGCGTTCAGGTCGTACATAATACGTCCGTCTTTCAGGGTCATTTCGCATTCGAATTTCTGAGTTCCTTCATGACGGTTACCTGCAATATCTCTGAAACCAAATTTACCGTTACGAACGCTCAAAATAGCGACATCGGCAATTGCGCCTTCAGAAAGATGCCCCAACTCTGTACGCTTAATAGCTTTTGCTGGTCTCCAGGTACTACGCTCAATAACTCCGGGAATATCCATTCCCATTGCCAGATGAATTGAAAGAACATTCAACTGATCTTTCATTGCTCCGTTCATGCTACCGGTATGAAGGTCGGTTCCCATCAGGTCAGGTAAGAAACCTGCTTTAATTGCAGGAATAGCCTGATTGAAATTAAAACTTCCACCACCAAAACCAACGTCGAAGATAATTCCTCTTTTTTGAGCAGGAATTACAAAGGATCTCAATTGGCGGGACTGAAGATCTACGATCGGATCTCTTCTTTCAAGTTCTGTAAATACATGAGTATAAATATCACCTGGTC
>JBAZCD010000488.1:2092-2742 GCA_041671205.1 Pedobacter sp. | reverse complement strand
GGCTTTTATCAGAAATTCAGAATTACTTTATGGGACGAGTGTCCTGATTATGAAATAGTTAGAGGGCCTGTATGCACTATTGTACGCCGATGGGGTTTTCCTTATTCACCGATTCACCCTGTGTTTTCACCAAGCAGGCTTAATATGGATGTTGAGTATCGGTTTTATGCAGGCTTACCCTATTTTCATAAATTTGGTCGGATGACTTCTATAAAGGATTTTGAACTTGTTTATGCCCGTGATGATGAATGGGTATTCACAGGACAGCCCTTCACAGACCCTTTGTGGATGGGGCCTGATGGAAAGTTGAAAATTGGAGAAGTTGATCCTGATTTTAAGGATAATCTTTGGGGAGCAGGTTTCTTTAATAAAGATACAAAAGATTCATTTATTGGCTTGTTTCTAGAGCATTACGCAGATGGTTTACCAGAATTGGTGCATTCAGGATCACCACAGGCTCATTATGACTGGGCACTCCAGTTGTGGAGTCGCTCTCCTTTACCAGTCAAGAAATTACCATCGGGTACAGTATTGCATGAAAAGAATGCTTATTTATCAATTCCTTTCACTTATGAAGATGGTCCTCAAAAAATAGAAGAATTGAGACGCAGATTAATGAAACCATTGACAGTTTCAATTGGAAATTTGGA
>JBAZCD010000488.1:0-2082 GCA_041671205.1 Pedobacter sp. | reverse complement strand
CCTAAAAAATTGATATGGGAGGCCTTGCAAAATTGTAAAGATTATGAATTATATAAGGCTGATATTAGCATTGTGGATCTTGGTTTGGTGTACGATATAAGTGTCCAGGGCGATTTGGTAAAATTAGTTCTGGCTATGCCACACCGTGGCCGACCTCTGGGAGGTTTTTTTACACATGTAACCAGTCCGATTGATCCTAAAATTTTTAATACCATTCCAGATGTATTATTGAAAATCCCGGGTGTACGTGATGTAGTTATGGAACAAACCTGGTATCCGGGTTGGAGTTCTAATCTGCTAACTGATATCGGCCGCCAGAAGTTGAATTTGTAAAAACATCAAATAATAAATAATTCTAAAATTTAAAAATGATCAGCAGGATATTTAAAAGAGCAGAATCAATACATAATTTGAATAGCTTTCCCACCCTATTAATGTTAATTGCAAGTTTTTTTATTTCCTGCGAGAACAGTCAAAATGATGGTGAATGGAGTGTTTATGCAGGCGGTAAAGAACGAATGGGCTATTCTTCACTAAGCCAGATCGACACATTAAATGTCAAAGATCTAAAAGTAGCCTGGGTTTATCATACTAAAGATGCTGATCAGTCAAGTCAGATGCAGACCAATCCATTAATAGTGGATGGAGTTTTATATGGTACTTCCCCACAATTGAAGCTTTTTGCTGCTGATGCAGCTACAGGTAAGGAACTGTGGGTTTTTGATCCTGCCCCAAGTATGTTGACAGACAATGCCGGAAGGCAAAGTTTTGGGCTCAATGTATGCCGGGGTATTGCTTTACACAAAGGCAAGAATAAAGAGCACCTGATCTTTTATACTGCAGGATCATCCCTGTATTGCATCAACAGTGCGACGGGTAAACCCCTCAGTACTTTTGGAAAGGATGGCCGCATTTCTTTATATGACAATTTGGAATTGAATAGAGATATCAGTAACCTAAGGGTAACCTCAACCTCGGCAGGAATTATATATAAAAACCTGATCATTATGGGAAGCAGTTTGTCGGAAGAAGAGGAAGCTGCTCCGGGGCATATCAGAGCATATGATATTCATACCGGTGAAATGAAATGGTTATTCAGAACCATTCCCGGACCAGGGGAAACTGGTTTTGATTCCTGGGAAGACCCGGAAGCATATAAATATGTTGGTAGTGCGAATGCATGGGGCGGATTTAGTTTAGATGAAAAAAGAGGAATTGTATATATGGCTACCGGAACATCGAACCCGGATTTTTACGGTGGTAAACGTAAAGGAGATAATCTCTTCTCTAATAGCATTCTTGCGCTCGATGCTGCTACAGGTAAATATGTCTGGCATTTTCAGGCTATACATCATGACCTGTGGGACTGGGATTTCCCTTCAGCGCCTTCACTCATAACCATTAAAAAAGACGGCAATAAAATTGATGCACTTGTACAAACAAGCAAACAGGGTTTTATTTACCTCCTTGACCGGGATACAGGCAAACCAGTGTATCCTATCGTTGAGAAAGCCGTGCCAACCAATACTGATTTGGATGGTGAACAACCTTCTCCAACTCAGCCTATACCGACGGTGATTCCTCCCTTCGCCAGACAGGGATTTACAGAGGCTGATCTGAATACAAATATTCCTGACTCTTCTTTTCAGGAATTGAAGAAGCGGTTCAAGGCCTTAAAGAATAATGGGATGTTTACCCCGCCAAGTGTTGAGGGCACATTAGTACTACCGGGACTTACCGGTGGTGCTGAATGGGGGGGACCTTCGGTTGATCCTGAAAGCGGCATCATGTATATCAATGCCAATGAATTGCCCTGGATTATTTCCATGCAGGATACCCGCCTGGAAAAGCCAGTAAAATCAGCTCAAAATAACCTGGAGGCCGGTAAAGCATTATTTACCAGAAATTGCCAGGGTTGTCATGGTGCTGATCTGAAAGGCTCAGGTAACTTTCCGGCTTTGCTTGGTCTTAATAAACGTTTTAATGAAGAAGATCTCAAGACTCTGATTTCTTCGGGTAGAAAAATGATGCCACCCTTCAAAAATTTGGGTGAAAATGATAAAACTGCAATTGCTTCCTATC
>JBAZCD010000487.1:0-2751 GCA_041671205.1 Pedobacter sp. | reverse complement strand
TATCACGTATCACGTATCACGTATCACGTAAAACAAAAAATAATACAATGGCTAAGAAAGGTAATAGAGTTCAGGTTATTTTAGAATGTACCGAGCACAAAGAAAGTGGCATGGCTGGAATGTCTCGTTACGTAACAACCAAAAATAAAAAGAACACCACAGAGCGTCTGGAATTGAAGAAATTCAATCCGGTGTTAAGAAAGGTGACTGTTCACAAAGAAATTAAGTAATATTTTTATTGTTCAGGCAGGGCTATTTTTCTCTGCAAAGCTTTAAAAACAAATATCATACAGAAATGGCAAAGAAAGTAGTTGCAACCCTGAAAACAGGTGCTGGTAAAGAGTATTCTAAAGTAATCACAATGAATAAGTCGCCAAAAACAGGTGCTTACTCATTCAAAGAAATCATCGTTCATAACGATCACGTTAAAGACGCTATTGCCGGAGTTAAAACCGTTCAATAAGTTCTTCAATGAATTTCAGAAAGCCGCCCGCGTACAATCGTTGGGGGGCTTTTTTCATTATATAATTTTGATCCGCTCAGGCGGGTTTCATAAATTGACACCATGGGACTATTTGATTTTTTCAAAAAGAAGGAAAGCAACGTACAGGAACAGGAAGAACTTGATAAGAGTCTGGAGAAGACCAAGGAAGGTTTATTTTCCAAGATCACCAAGGCTGTTGTCGGTAAATCAACCGTTGATGATGATGTTCTCGATGAATTGGAAGAAATTCTGGTTAATTCGGACGTGGGCGTTCAAACAACCCTAAAGATCATTGAACGGATCCAGACGCGTGTAGCCCGCGATAAATACATCAGCACGTCTGAGCTAAACGAGATCCTGCGTTCCGAAATCCAGAGCCTGCTTTCAGAGAACAACAGCAACGATTTCAGAAATTTTGAATATGGAGATCATAAACCCTATGTCATCATGGTGGTTGGGGTAAACGGCGTTGGCAAGACGACGACCATTGGCAAGCTTGCCCATAAACTGAAACTTGCCGGAAACAAAGTGGTTTTGGGTGCGGCTGACACTTTCAGAGCTGCAGCCGTAGATCAGCTGAAACTCTGGGCCGAACGGGTGAATGTCCGCATCGTTGCTCAGCCCATGGGTTCAGATCCTGCATCAGTAGCTTTTGACACCTTACAGTCTGCCCTTGCCAATGGCGATGATGTAGCCATCATCGATACCGCAGGCCGGCTTCATAATAAAGTTGCCCTGATGAATGAACTGACTAAGATCAAGCAGGTTATGCAAAAGATCGTTCCGGGAGCTCCGCATGAGATACTTTTGGTCCTGGATGCCTCAACCGGGCAAAATGCCATTGAACAATGCAAACAATTTACCCAGGCTACCGAAGTGAATGCATTGGCGCTAACCAAATTAGATGGCACTGCAAAAGGCGGTGTTGTGATCGGAATATCCGATCAGTTTAAAATTCCGGTGAAATACATCGGTGTGGGTGAAGGAATAGATCATCTGCAATTATTTAATAAGAAAGAGTTTGTTGACTCCCTTTTTAAATAATCAGAGCAATATAGAATGAAGACAAAAATCAGTACAGCACCCAATCCGGTAAAGCCAAGGGTTAACGTCATTACACTGGGTTGTTCCAAAAATATTCATGATTCTGAAGTTCTGATGGGGCAATTGCGCGGCAATCAGATGAATGTTGTTCATGAAGCCGATAAATTGAACAAAGATGATATCATCGTGATCAATACCTGCGGCTTTATTGATAATGCCAAGCAGGAATCAATTGATACCATTTTACAGTACAGCGAGCTGAAAGATCAGGGAAAGATAGGCAAGGTGATCGTAACCGGATGCCTTTCTGAGCGCTACAAGCCGGAACTCGAAGCTGAAATAAAGAATGTCGACTCCTTTTTCGGGACAAATGACCTGCAAAATCTGCTAAGTTCCATTGGCGCTGATTATAAACACGAACTCTTAGGCGAACGCCTGCTGACCACCCCCACTCACTTTTCTTATTTCAAGATCGCCGAAGGATGTAACAGGCCCTGCTCATTTTGTGCGATTCCGCTGATGAGAGGGAAACATGTTTCCAAACCAATTGAAGACCTGGTGAAAGAAGCAAAATTCCTGGCTAAGAATGGTACCAAAGAATTGATCCTGATTGCTCAGGATCTGACCTATTACGGACTTGACCTTTACAGCAAACGTAATCTTGCCGACCTGCTGCGTAATTTATCTGACGTGGATGGCATCGAATGGATCAGGCTTCAATATGCCTATCCTTCGGGCTTTCCTATGGATATTCTGGATGTGATGAACGAACGTTCCAATATCTGTAATTACCTGGATATGCCTCTTCAGCATATCAGTGATCCGATGCTGAGTTCCATGCGCCGTGGTATTACCAGGCAAAAAACTATTGATCTGGTCAATTCCATCCGGGATAAAGTGCCTGATATCGCTTTGCGCACAACCCTGATCTGCGGCTATCCCGGAGAAAAAGAAAAAGATTTTGAAGAAATGAAAGAATGGGTTACCGAGAGCCGTTTCGACCGATTAGGCTGTTTCACCTATTCACATGAAGAAAAAACGCATGCCTACGAACTCGCGGATGATGTTCCTGAAGAAGTGAAACAAGAGCGTGTAGAAACGATCATGAGTATTCAGCAGGAAATTTCATTTGATATTAATCAGGATAAAGTAGGTAAAACCTACAAAGTACTGATAGACAAGAAAGAAGGTAATTACCTGACCGGACGTACTGAATTCGACTC
>JBAZCD010000486.1:0-2752 GCA_041671205.1 Pedobacter sp. | reverse complement strand
AGCCGACGACAGGTCATCGGTCATCTTTATCCAGGGGACGATGTTATCCAACCTTACATCATCACGCCATAAAAGGAACACATCCCCGGTAATGCCCACATTGATCAACATCGGGTTCCAGTCCCATCCGAACTGGTACTGAGGCTTGCGCAACCAGTGCCGTTTGTTTAGATAAACGCTCAGGGTATTATTGTAGTCAGATAAATTTTTGTCCGCTACATCATACAGGCCGCTTTCAATACCGACTGTCAGAATATTCTTACCTACCTTAAGTTTTCCTGTAACATCTATCAGGCAAGGGATGAAAGCGTTATCATGCCGCCCTATCAGCTTGCCATTCAGGTAAATATTCGCGGCATAATCGAGCCTGTCAAATTTCAGCCATACCGGTTTGCTTAAAGTTTCCTTGGGGGCATCGAATTGATTGTAATATTGCCAGTACTGTCCACTCACCCACCGTGCCGATAAATAGTTTATCCCATAGTTCAGATCACCTACCATTCCTTTCTTTTGCATAGCAACATTAAGATCCATCGGGACGTCAACATCCATGTAACGCAAGGTGTCTTCTAAAGGATTTATACTGCTAAACCTCTCAATATTATTGGGACCATGATTGCCATCATTCCAGGTCACTTTCCATTTACCAGACAAACTAAGTTGATCGGGGGCCTGGCCATACGTTTTGGAGGAAATCAAAAAACTCAACAAAACCATTAACAGCAATGGATCAATTATCTTTCTTATTTTCATCGCACCAAATTTTTAATTTTGCAGATTGTCTGTTTAATATGATATGTTATATCCCTGGAAATCCCGTCTTTTTCTTTTATAATAAAGGATGGACCGTTGACTTCGATTTTCTCAACGCCTTTATAATCTTCCGGTATTTTAGCTAAAAAAGCGATAAATGATTTACTGATGACCTCGTTGGCATCGATAAAGTCATAAATATTACGGTCGAAAATTTTCCCTTTTTTTGCTACAACGGGGAATGGTTCATGCAACCCGGTAGTCCCGAATTCCATTCCGAAAGCCATGGGAACTCCGCCTTCCATCGAACGCCAAAAATTAATCCAGGGATAATTTTTTGTTTTCCACAGGTATCCCAGCATCAGTTTTTTGCCTGGATTACTTGCCGTTACCCAGGCATATTCTTCATTTTGATTGTACACGAAGGAAGATATCCTGGGCCATTCTTCCTGAAACTGCCTTAAGCTGATTTTTTCTCCATTGTGATTTGCTTCAGGCCATGTTAGCACCGTTTCTTCCTGGTTAAAACTACCATCTTCTTTGTCTTCAAAACCCTTTTCCGCATTATTGTCAAAAAGTGTGGATTTATCAAGAAAGGGGGGGGCTAAGGTTACATGTTGCACGATGTTGAACATGCGGCCATATTTGTTCAGGTTTTTAAGTTCTTCCGTCACGAAAAACACCGGTTCATCTTCGGCTAATTCAATTTTCCTGGTCAACTGTAACCCGCCCATTGGCAGCCTGCACATCATAGAACATGCTGTCAAACCATCTTTTTTATGAGGTTTGTCCAACAATTTCCATGCTTCCGTATTCGCCTCGCCATGGTGCTGAAACCCATTTGTTTTTTCTCCTTCTGATGGTGGCCCCCAGCGGTCGAAACAAAGAAAATGGCCCATAAAGGGAGGCTGTTCCGGGTATTTGCTATGCCAGTTTATTGGGTTTATCGGCAAATCTTTAAAGTGAAAACCGGAATACGACCCGCCGTCCAGGTTCACCTGTAGTACTACATTGCTATTTTCTATTTTTATGTGTTTCATTTCAAATTATTTAATAGGTAGGACGCCCGTTGAGATCAATATTTCGGGAAATGATCTCCCGGATGTAATCTGGTAATGAGTGATACAATGTTGTCATAAGTAGTTATTTTATATTTAAGGTTTTGTTCCCCAATCCTTATTGGGACAGTCGCACTTAACCAGGTAAAGTTTACCTCCCTGAACAATGTCGGTATGACGGATAAAGGGACTTCATCCAATTGAATATATTTGTTCTTTTTCGAGCAATTTTCCGCAACTACGGTGAATGTTTTACCATCGGCTACTGAATTTCTATTTTATTGAAGAACGGGCTGCCAATTGCATACTCGCCGCTTCCGGGAGAAACCGGGAAGAAACCCAGGGCCGAAAATACATACCATGAGCAAAGTCTGCCGCCATCTTCATCACCTGTAATGCCCAAAGTATAATCGTCGAACTACACCACACTTTTGCCATAGGATTATCAATCTCTTTCCGAGCATTTATTTAAAAATGTTTTTCCCATCTTTAATTTCTTTCTTGGTAATTCAGAAAATATTTCCACAACGTTTCACCAGCTTCATGAATCGATTTGCCCCAAGCAATAATTCCTTCCTCATGTCCTCCCATAACCAGAATAGAATCTTGGTCTGAAGTCATTGTCAATGCAATTCTTCTCACCTCATTTGCCATCTTAGGTGTGCCATACAATACATTTGGAGAAGTTGTTGGAAGTACATGGATGAATTTATCCCACATTCCTTTATGGTGGATATGAATTACAGCCCTAGCTCCAGGGATTGCTTCATAAATAGCGGCATGACTTAATGATTCTGCAGAAGCATTTATCTCTCCTGTACATCTCACCCAATTTTCTTCGTGCGACCAGCCATTAACCAATGAAATGTGCTTTTCCTCTAACATCTCAATTCCTCCAGTCCCTGATCCGGTTATATAAAACCCGTCCGGACTTTTTCTTG
>JBAZCD010000485.1:0-2767 GCA_041671205.1 Pedobacter sp. | reverse complement strand
TCCTGGGGATTGGTCAGCTCTCCAGAACCAACTACAATGTGGCTTGCAGGCACTGTGATACTGATATCATAATCACCATACTCCAGGTAAAACTCACTTGGACCGATATAAGGAATCGTATTCCAGCCCGAAACATCATCATAAACACACATTCTTGGATACCACTGCGCCACGGAGAAAATCTTTCCGTTTACTGAATTCAAAATACCCATACGGTCGGATCCATAATCAGGTGAAATGAATGAGTATTCGATCTTTAACTTAAGCTGTGCACCTCCCGCCGAAAGTTCAGAAGGAAGATAGATTTGTATTCTGGTATCTTCTATAAAATACTCCGCATCCTTCTCAAGAGCTTTTCCTTTTTCAACAGAAAGGATCTTTACCGACCTGATCTTGTAACCTGCATTAAATTTCTGACCATGAGTACCGCTTCGGCTGCCGGCGGGAGGAATAAGCGCATGTCCGCGCGAATCTTCCTTAAACAGGTTCTGATCAAGCTGCATCCAGATAAATGGTAGTTTATCTGGGCTGTTGTTGGTATAGGTTAGTACTTCGGTACCGGAAATCTCATTGGTCTTTTCATTTAATCTGACAGACAATTTATAATCTGCCCGATTTTGCCAGTATTTCGGACCCGGCTGCCCTCCGGCAGACCTGAATTCATTACCATTTTTAGTATAAAAAATGGGTCCGAAAGTATCGTGATAGTCATACTTATTTACCGCTTGCTCTTGTTGCGTAAATGCCTCACTCACAGCACATAAAAGTGCAATAAAACAAAATAAAAATTTTAATTTATTCATTTAATATAGGTTTGATAAACTCATTTAATTAGTGTCGACAATTTCTCTTCATCGAATCCCAGCAGAATTGATCCAGACGCTGCCTCGACTACCGGACGTTTAATGACACTGGTCTTTTCCTGCATCAGTTTAAATGCAGCTTCTTTTGAAGTAATTCCATCCTGAATTTCGGGGCTGAGCATTTTCCAGGTAGTACCGCGCTTATTTAAAAGTGCTTCCCATCCGAGCTGCTTTGACCATATTTCCAGTTTAGCCTCCTTAATGCCCAGTTTTTTAAAATCATGAAACTCATAATCGATCTTATGAAGTTTGAACCAGTCGAGTGTTTTCTTTACTGTATTACAATTGGGTATTCCGTAAATCTTCATTTTTGTATAATTGTTTTTTATCAGCTATGAAAACCGGTATTCTATTTATTAAAGTGGGTCATGGTCAGTTCAGTACCTACAGTAATAAAGCTGTTTATAAATTCTACTGAGCGATTGATCAATGCCGGTAACTCTTTCTGTTCATCCGGATCGAAACCACTTAAAACATAATCAACTTGCCGGCCCTTTGGAAAATTATCTCCGATTCCGAAACGCAGACGTGCATAGTTGGTACCGCCGAGCACCGCCTCAATGCTCTTCAAACCATTGTGTCCGGCAGCGCTTCCTTTTGGCTTCAGCCTGATCGTCCCGAACGGCAATGCAAGATCATCCACTATTACCAGTATATTTTCTGCCGGAATGCGCAATTCCTGCATCCAGTAATTTACAGCCTTACCACTCAGGTTCATGTAGGTAGTAGGTTTGATCACATAAATTTTCCGGCTTTTAAATGCGAACTCAGTATAATAGGCCAGGCGCATGTTAAAAAAAGCAGAATGTGACTGTTTTGCCAGTTCATCAGCAACCATAAACCCTATATTATGCCTGGTGTCTGCATATTCCGGCCCGATATTCCCTAAACCTATGATCAAATATTTCATGTGGACTACAAATATGCTTGAAAGCTTTCAAAAAAGCACATGCTAACAAAAAAAAGCAGTACGGAAAAACCACCCGTACTGCTTTTTAATATACCTGAGAAGGCCTGAATTATTTCTTGGCGTCGTTCTCTGCCTGCTTAAGGGCACGTGAAATGGTCACGGAAACGATGGTATCCGCCGGGTTGTTCGTAACCTTGAAATTATCAAATTTCAAAGAACCAACACCCACTGATTTTCCAACTTCCAACTGTGCAATACTTACGTCTACATACTGAGGCATATCTTTAGGTAATGCCTTTACACGAAGTTTACGTAATTTCTGAACTAACTTACCACCGATCTTAACACCCGGTGAAGTTCCTGTTAATTTTACAGGAATCAGCATAACTACAGGTTTCTTTTCATCCAATTCTAAAAAGTCAACATGTAATGGCAGATCAGTTAATGGATGATAATGTACATCCTGAATGATAGCCTGTGCTTTCACACCTGCAACATCCAAAGCAACGAAAGAAACTTCCGGTGTATAAACCAGACTTTTCAAATCAGATGCAGACACAGAAAAGTGGATTTGGTTTTTTCCACCATAAAGAACTGCAGGCACTTTACCTTCGTAACGCAGCTCTTTAGCGTCTCTTTTCCCTACGTTCTCTCTTGGAGAACCGCTAATAGCAATTGATTTCATAATTATTTATTTGTTATTGTTTATATTTAGCTATTAGAAAACCTAACAAACTAATATTTTTAACCTTTTAGTCTTGACTCTTGGTTCTTATTATTCCTTAATCTATCTTAAACAGTTCACTTATTGAACCGTGCTCATTCACATTTGCAATTGCCCGGCTGAACAGATCTGCTGTTGAAAGTACTCTTATTTTTGGACTCGACTTAGCCGATGCAATGGTATCCGTTACGATCAGTTCAGTAAGCGCCGAATTCTCAACCGTACGATATGCATCTCCGGATAATACCGGATGAGTACATACAGCTCTCA
>JBAZCD010000484.1:0-2769 GCA_041671205.1 Pedobacter sp. | reverse complement strand
CAAATCATCTCGAAATCCGGGATTGAGTCCTCAAGGGATAGTACGTTCATTGTAGTATTGGTGTTAATTTTAGTTTCAATTTTAGATTTCTCCTTCTGGTGGAAGTTCATTGATCAGCGCCCAGAATACTCCCAGTTGTCTGACCGCTTCCATAAAATCTTTAAAATCCACCGGTTTAACCACGTATGCATTAACTCCCAGCGCATAACACTTAATCAAGTCAGGTTCTTCGCGCGAAGAGGTGAGCATAACTACAGGTATCAATTTTAGGTCAGGTTCCTGTCGGATAGCCTGAAGTACCTCAATGCCGTCCATTCGTGGCATTTTAATATCCAGCAGGATTACTGCAGGATTACCTTTTTGACGTTTTTTGAATTTTCCACGGCAGCGCAGGTAATCCATTACTTCAACGCCGTCTTTTACAACTACCACTCTGTTTGCAAGATTTTGCTCGGACAAAGCCGATAGAGTTAATTCAACATCATTTGGGTTGTCTTCAGCTAATAGGATTGTTTTTAGACCATTCATAAGATATTCTCCTTATTCTTTGGTAATGTGAAATAGAATGTAGCTCCCTTGTTTAATTTGGCTTCAGCCCATATACGACCTCCGTGTTTTAAAATAATGCGGCGAACACTGGCAAGGCCGATCCCTGTTCCTTCAAATTCTGCTGTGGAATGTAAGCGTTGAAATACTCCAAATAACTTACTGGCGTATTGCATATCAAAACCTACTCCATTGTCACGAATGCTAAAAATATATTCTTCTGTTTCTTCTTTGCAATCAACTTGTATGACTGTTTTTTTTCGGGTTCTGGTATATTTTACTGCATTATCAAGCAGGTTCACCCATACTAAACGGAATAAATTGTAATCGCCAAAAATCTTTGGTAAGGTAGCAATATTCCAATCGATTTTACGATCTCTAATAATTAGTTTAACTTGTAACAGAGCGTCTTCCACTACCTTATTCATATCAAATGTCGTTTTTTTTATTTCAGAACGACCTGTTCTTGAAAAACTCAAAAGGTCATCGATTAAATTTCCCATTTTTTTTACTGAACTATTTATAACATCCAGGTAATGTCGTTCTTTATCAGGCAGTTGGAGCTGAATATTTTTTGACAACATTTCTGAAAACCCGCTGATGTGTCGTAAAGGGGCCCTTAAATCGTGCGAAACCGAATAGGAAAATGCTTCCAGCTCTTTGTTAGCAGCTTCCAGTTGTTCCGTACGCTGAATCACCCGTTCTTCCAATTCTGACGCGTAAGCCTTTGTTTCTTTCAGGAGCCGGGCCTTTTCGATGGCTATCGTAATTTGATCGGCCACTTCTACTGCAATCTCAGTTTCTTCAGCAGAAATGGTTTTTGATTTTTCCCAACCTATGTTCAATACACCATACATTTCAAGTTCTGAAACTAACGCTACGTTAATGGAAGACTGAATTCCTTCGGCCTGAAGAATCAGGTTTACCAATGAAGGCGATGCCACCATCGACATATCTTCAACAATCTCCATTTTGCTTTGACGAAGAGTATCAATTACTCCATAAACTTCCTCTTTGAGAACCTTGCCGACTTGCACGATGGTCTTGCCGTCAACATCCGCTGCATATACTAAAACTTCTTTCTTTTCCAAATCAAAAATACCAACGCTGACACGCTGACAATTTAGAAGTTCGCGGATATGCTGAATAGCCGTTTGAACTACCGCCTCGGGTGATTCGATGGCTTGCAGAATGGCTTGGTCGATCAGGTGCAAATTTTGTAAACGCCCGGTATGCTTTCGTAGATCTTCTTCGGCTTGTTTTCGTCCGGTTATATCCTCGACTATTGCAACATTGTACAGAAAATTCCCATTCTTATCAAAATTGGCTGTTACTGTAATAGCCCCCCAAATTACGCTACCGTCTTTTCTGACATATCTCTTTTCTGATTTAAAAACAGAGATTTCGCCTTTAATAAGCTTCTTAACTCTGTCCATGCTCAGATCCTTATCATCGTGATAGGTAATATCCATGAATGTTAATTCGCAGAGTTCTGATTCGGAGTAACCGAGGATTTCGCAGAAGGTACGATTCACCATTATGAATTTATACACACTACTCACCAGGGCCATTCCAAAAGGACCTTCCTCGTATATTTTTCTGAACTTCCCTTCGCTTACACGCAGAGCATCTTCAAATTCTTTTCTTTGCGTAATGTCAGCATTGAATCCATACCAGGTAATACTTCCATCCGGTAGCTTTTCGGGTGTCGATCGGGATAAAATCCACTGGACTGGTCTTCCGGGAATCTGCACTCTGAATTCACAGGTAAAATGTGTCAGGTTCTTTGCAGAATATTCGATATCAGCAATCACCCGTTCAGCGTCATCAGAGTAGATCACTTTGCCGATTGGTGTAAAATCATCGACTACATCTTCGGGTGAACATCCGAAAATATTTTTGATGCCTTCAGAAGCAACAGGAACACAATAGGTTCCATCTGGCTTCCTTGTAAACTGGAAAATCAGATCCGGGACATTGGCCGATAGTTTTCTGAATTGAAGGTCTTTTTCCCTACTTTTTGCTTCGGCAATCTTTTTTTCTGAAATATCCTGAAATGCGCCCTGCACTTTAAAAATCTTCCCGTTTTCATCTTTTACCGCCTCGCCAATGGTTCTGACCCAAACCCGCTTCCCATTTGAGGTAATGATCTCCATTTCTTCATCATAGGTAACTCCATTTACGACACAGTCGGTGAATACCTTTGTAATCCTTTCGCGCCAT
>JBAZCD010000483.1:0-2774 GCA_041671205.1 Pedobacter sp. | reverse complement strand
TTCTGAGTGATAGCGATAAGGATGGTGTTTCAGACTACTTTGATAAATGTCCGAATACTCCTGCGGGAATACAGGTGGATGGGGCCGGTTGCGAGATCAAAGTAACAACAGTTGTTAATCCTGTTCGGGTAGTTGTAACAGAAGAAGACAAAAAAGTGGTTGCTGAAGCAATCCGAAATCTTGAATTTGATTTTGCTAAATCTACAATCCGCTCAACTTCATATCCAAGTCTGAACAGAGTTGCAGATCTTTTAAAATCTAAAGATTTCAGTCTGAAATTAGCGGGTCATACAGATAATGTAGGCAGCAATGCTGCAAATATGAAACTGTCTAAAGACCGTGCTGAATCAGTTAAATCGTATCTGGTTAGTCAGGGTGTTAACCCATCAAGAGTTGAGGCAACGGGATATGGCGAAAGTCAGCCGATAGCAAGTAACAAAACTGCTAAGGGTCGTCAGCAAAACAGAAGAGTAGAATTTACACTATACTAAAACATGCCCTATAATCAGAAATAGCTGCTCATTTGAGCAGCTATTTCTATTTTATCGTTTTATTGAAAAATTCCAGCGTTCTTCCCCAGGCCAGTTTTGCTGCTTCGGCATTATAACGTTCGCCACCGGTATCATTATTAAAGGCATGCTGTACTCCTTCATATACAAACAGCTGGTAACTGGTTCCTGCAGCTTTTAATGCGGCTTCATAAGCCGGAATTCCGGCATTGATCCGGGTATCCAGTCCGGCATAATGCAGGAGCATTTTTGCTTTTATTTTGGACACATCTGCAGCATCCGGTTGTCCTCCGTAATAGGCAACTGCTGCGAGTAAAGAAGGTGAATTAACAGCCATGCGATTGACCATAGCGCCTCCCCAGCAAAACCCGACACAGCCGGTTTTCCCATTACTTTCTTTTCTGCTTGTCAGGTATTTCTGCGCATTCAGGAAGTTATTCAGATTCTTTGGAGCTTCGATTTTGCTGAACATTCCTCTTGCTGTATCTGTATCTGCCGGTGTTCCGCCAAAAGGGGAGAGTGCATCAGGTGCCATGGCCATAAAGCCGGCCTTTGCAAGCCTGCGCGTAATATCTTTAATATGCGGGTTTAATCCTCTGTTTTCATGGATCACAACCACGCTTCCGAATTTATCTCTGCCCTTAGGTTTTGCCAGATAACCTTTCATGGTACAGCCATCACCGGCATAGGTAATTTCTTCGGTAATCAGATCATTATCCTGCTCTGAAACGGTTTCAGCATTCGCATAACCTACTTCCAGAACTGAAAGTGCAGAAACTGCCATAGCCGCACTGCCGGTAAGCTTAATCAGTCTGTTCATAAACGACTTGCGGCTTAAGGGTTTATGAGTGTATTCGTCGTAAAGATTGATGATTTCCTGATCCATAATAATCTGTTTTAAATTAAATATAAATCAATAAAGTGATCAAAACAAGGTATTGTTCCCCCCTGATTTTATCCGTCCTAAATGTTTGTAGGCAGCTTCAGTGCATTCCCTGCCTCTGGAAGTACGCATGATATAGCCTTCCTGAATAAGAAAGGGCTCATAAACTTCTTCAATCGTTCCTTCTTCTTCTCCAACGGCTGTAGCAATGGTTTTCAATCCAACCGGTCCGCCTTTGAATTTATCAATAATAGTCATCAGGATCTTATTATCCATCTCATCCAGTCCATGCTCGTCAACATTCAGTGCATTCAGTGCATATTTTGCAATTTCGGTATCGATGTTGCCATTCCCCTTGATTTGTGCAAAATCTCTGGTACGGCGTAAAAGGGCATTGGCAATACGTGGAGTACCGCGGCTTCTCCGGGCAATTTCATAAGCTCCCTCATCAGAGATCTCTGTTTTCAGGATTTGAGCAGAGCGAAGAACTATTGTAGTAAGCAGTTTGGCATCATAATATTCCAGCCGGCTGTTGATGCCGAAGCGGGCCCGTAAGGGTGCTGTAAGCAGGCCAGAGCGGGTCGTAGCACCGACTAAAGTAAAGGCGTTTAATGAGATCTGCACAGAACGGGCATTAGGTCCGGTTTCGAGCATGATATCTATCTTGAAATCCTCCATGGCCGAATACAGATATTCTTCTACAAGCGGACTTAACCGGTGGATTTCATCAATAAAAAGGATATCTCCTTCCTCAAGATTGGTTAACAAACCTGCAAGATCACCAGGTTTATCCAGAACCGGTCCGGAAGTAATCCGGATATTAACCCCCATTTCATTCGCAATAATATTGGAGAGAGTAGTTTTTCCCAATCCCGGAGGGCCATGCAATAATACATGATCCAATGCTTCACCGCGTTGTTTTGCTGCCTGAACGAATACACGGAGATTAGCAAGAATCTTATGCTGACCTGTGAAATCTTCAAAGACCTGTGGACGCAGAACTTTCTCGATCTCCCGTTCTGCAGGTGATAGGTTCTCTTCTCCTGGGTCAAGATTCTCATTCATAGGTTAATCTGTTTTGCTTAATAATTCTGAAAGAATGATGTATGTAATTGTAAATATAAACTTAAAGTAACTGATTTCTGAATATTCAGACATCGTTCCGGTACCCTGAATAATTTCTGAAAAAGCTGGTTAATTTGATCTGTATCACACCCAAAAAAGCTTCTCTGAATATTTTGGTACTCATCTTGGAAGTACCTTCGGTCCGGTCTGTAAATATGATTGGAACTTCCAGCACCCTGAAACCATATTTGATGGCAGTGAATTTCATTTCGATCTGAAATGCATAGCCAATAAATTTAATCTTATCCAGGGGGATA
>JBAZCD010000482.1:0-2838 GCA_041671205.1 Pedobacter sp. | reverse complement strand
GAAATCTGATTTCCCCGGCATCGTTCATTTTCCTGCTGCAAAAGGCCATATCAAGGTTTCTGCCGGATGGCTTATCGAATATTGCGGCTGGAAGGGAAAAGTGGTGGGCAATACAGGGACATGGAAAAATCAGGCCCTGGTATTGGTAAACCATGGTCATGCAACAGGCAATGAGATCTTTAATTTCTCAGAATCCATAATTGACAGTGTCAATTCCAAATTTGGTATCCTGCTTGAACGCGAGGTCAATATCATCTGAATTTAGCTCGTCCAATCATTTTTCCGACAGTTCTTTCAGCGATTGCAGGCCATTGGTAAAATCCTTGTCCATCATTATGTCCATGGTTAAACCCATCCATCGGTCGGCAAAATTTGTCGCCTCACCGCTCATTGCCCAGACAACATTTGTGCCTCCATCTGTTTTTTCGAATGTGAAGGTGGATATAGCAGAACTTTGAAATGGTTCTAAAAATTTGAGTTCAAATTCAAGTGAGGAATAAGGCTCCACACGGATCAGTTTCATCTGTCCCTGACCTGTTTTTTCGCCAAACCACTCCCATAAATGCCCTGGCTGTGCAGGGGTTTCGCTGATCGTTACTCTTGCCTCCGGATCCATTTTTGTCCATGGATTCCATTTAAGGAAATTATTCATATCTGCTACATTCATATATACCACACTGTCAGCAGCTTTGATCACTGTAGATCTGTGTATAGAATAGGACTTTGGAAGCAGCATTCCTCCAATAAAAAAGATGGCAAGGATTAAGATCAGAATGCTTCCAATAATGCGTAATGCTTTCATGATTAACAGTTTAGCAAAATGAAGTTAGCCTGATTTTTTCATTTTTACAAATTTGATTTTCAGGGATAGCTTTTTTGGTACATGAAGAAGACCGGAATATGATTATATAAATTAAAGGCCATACTCATTTTAGTAAATTTGTATGCCTTTATTTAATTGTGGTAGCTTGTACCTGATTATTTCAGATCATTAAAATCATTTTCAGATGTGTTCATACAAAAAGTATAGTATCCGCTTATGAAAGCCACCTATCTGCTTATCAATTTTTTGACGGTACTCTTTCCTGTTATTCTTTCATTTGATAAGCGCGTCAGATTCCATGAAAACTGGAAATATATTTTCCCGGGCCTGTTCTTTAGCGGATTATTATTTCTTTTGTGGGATTATATATTCACTGTTTATGGTGTATGGTCCTTTAACCCCGACTATATAACCGGGATTTATATTCTGGATCTTCCCCTTGAGGAGATTCTGTTCTTCATGACAGTTCCTTTCGCCTGCATTTTTATTTATGAGTGCCTGAATTATTATATAAAGCCTGATCTTCTGAAGCCGGTTTCGGGATTAATCAGTTATATTCTGATCCTCTTGTCAGTCGTTTTGCTTCTGATGCATTACGACAGGGTTTATACCCTCATCACCTTTGGTTTACTCTCAGTTATTGTATTCATTGCCGAATTTGTAATGAAGGGAAAGTATCTGAGCAGGTTTTATCTGGCCTGGCTGGTTTCGCTTATCCCATTTTATATTGTGAACGGAGTTTTGACTTCTATCCCTGTGGTCATGTATAATGATGCCGAGAACATGGCGCTGAGGATTGGTACTATCCCTTTTGAAGATCATTTCTATTCCATGGCTATGCTGATGCTCAATATTTTATTCTTCGAATTCTTTCGAAAAAGGGGAGGAGCTACAGCATGATTTACTTACCCGAATACAGCAAATCTTATCTCGCCCTGAGGAACGGACAGGATAAACCTCAAATATGGGTGGCGTTTAAAGGTATTATTTACGATGTTACCGATAGCCGCCTGTGGAAGAATGGTAAGCACTATGAGCATTGGGCCGGGCAGGATCTGACCGATGAATTGAAAGATGCCCCGCATAATGATCAGGTGTTTGCGAAGTTTAAGGCGGTTGGCAGGTTGGTTTGAGCGATCAGTCGGGTGTGATCAGTTACCGGTTCATCCCGTATGCAAAGAGGGATCTGTTTATTTATGATTGATATGCGGTATTAAATACCATCATATGATCCTTTCAATTGCTAAAAGAGGCCGATAAAATAAAGTATAAATCTTGTTTAATCCTACAGTATCAATTTATTCAAAGTACTGATGGTCTCTTTATGTTCGGCCTCCAGACCTTCCTTTTGATATTTTAAAACCCCGGTATGATCTAACACTGAAACCAGGTTGCTATGAGAAAAATTCCCTTCTGCATCCTTCTCAAACTGAACATTTAATAATACCGACAAAGTCCTGACAGTTTGTTCGCTGCCTTGCAGTAAAATCCAGTCTGCATCCAGGCCCATTTGACCGGCAAATTTTTTCAGTTGCTTCGGATTATCCCTTTCGGTATCAAAACTGATCAAAACGAAATTTACTTTGTCCTTTTTATTGCTCAGGTTTTTGGAAATATTCTTAATATCAGAAGTTAAGCGCGGACAAGCATAGGTGCAATTTGTAAATATCATACCAATAACAGTTGGTTTTCCTTTTAGTGAGGCTAATTGAAAATTGATATTATGCTGTGTTTTAAAAGTGTCATTCAGCATGAAAATACTTTCTAAGGGAATGGTGGTATTTGTGTCAGATCCTTTAGCAGGTTTACAACAGGAGGGGCCTGCGGCCTTATCAGGAGCTATATTCGTTGATCTGGCGGTCTCAATTGGAGCTGTATTGTTAGTGCAACTGCATAATATTGATATGAATAGTGTGAATAAGATTAATGGTTTCATGATTGTTGTTTTAATATTTTTTGTTTTTCAAATAATATTCTTTGCACAGCGGAAGCCAAGATTTGCAATTAGCCTCACT
>JBAZCD010000481.1:0-2843 GCA_041671205.1 Pedobacter sp. | reverse complement strand
TCATTATCATCATTTGTAAGAAGTGCAATGTCCTGCATGAATATATCAAGGCCTTTTTCTTCTATATCTTCACGCTCGCTGAATTCTTTTATCCCGTTAAGCAGTTCCTGAATGTTTTCGTACCGGCTTAATCCTTCTACTGACTTATCTGAATACAGATCTTTAAGTAATGTCGAATGTTGTGCTATGTGCAACGCGGTATCATATGCAGAGTGTGTTTTCGTGATTACCTGAAAGCTTTGAATCAACGAAGCGAAATTTTCCACCGAACCTGAACTCCGGGAGTCCAGATACTTGCCTGCTCCGCAAATAATTTCCCAAATCGTCATATTATGCTGATCTGCTGCAATCATAATCCGTTCAATGGTAGTATCACCGATCCCGCGACGCGGGTAATTGATAACTCTCTTTAGAGCTTCTTCATCATTCGGATTAAAAGTCAATCTGAAATAGGCAATAAGGTCCTTGATTTCTTTACGCTGATAGAAGGAGAGTCCGCCATAGATCTTATATGGAACATTTAATTTACGGAGAGCTTCCTCCATAGCCCTTGATTGAGCATTTGTACGATATAATATTGCAAAATCATGATACTTTAAACCTTTTAAAGCCTGTTCCTGTACGATTGCTTCGGCAACTATTTTACCTTCTTCATTATCACTGAATGCTCTCGATACTCTGATTTTATCTCCTTCTTCATTTTCCGAGAAGACAGACTTTTTAAGCTGATTTTTATTGTTGGCAATAATACTGTTGGCTACATTGACAATATTCTGTGTTGATCGGTAATTCTGCTCCAGCTTAAATACTTTAAGATCCGGGTAGTCTTTTTCAAAATTTAAGATATTTTGAATATTTGCCCCGCGGAAAGCATAGATACTCTGTGCGTCATCACCAACAACACAGATATTCTCATTGTTTGCAGCAAGTTTTTTCACTATTAAGTATTGAGAGAAATTCGTGTCCTGGTACTCATCTACCATTAGATATTTAAATTTATTCTGGTATTTATAAAGTACCTCTGGATGTTCACGAAGAAGAACATTGGTCTTAAAAAGGAGATCGTCAAAATCCATTGCACCAGCTTTAAAACAACGCTGAGCATATATTTGATAGATCTCTCCTAAATTTCCCCGTCCGCTTGAGAAATCTTCTGCCTGAATATGTTCGTTCTTTAGATATTCTGCAGGTGAAATAAGATTATTTTTTGATGATGATATCCGGTTGTAAACAAAATTGGCATTGTAGAGTTTATCATCAAATTGTTTTTCCTTCAGGATCGTACGTATCAGACTTTTGCTATCATCTGTATCATAAATGGTGAAGTTGCTGGGATAACCAATTTTAGAGGCTTCAACTCTTAAAAGTTTGGCGAAAACGGAGTGAAATGTGCCCATCCAAATATTTTTAGCTTCAGCACCAACTACCTTCATAATGCGTTCCCGCATTTCTTTGGCAGCTTTATTAGTGAAGGTTAATACCAGAATATTGAATGGATCTACTCCTTTCCTGATCAGATGAGCTACTCGGTAAGTTATTACCCTGGTCTTTCCAGAACCTGCTCCGGCAACTATCATCACTGGTCCTTCTGTCTGTTCAACGGCCGCCCGTTGTGAAGGATTTAATCCGTCTAAATAATCCAAAATTTACTCCTGCTTTTTCCTGCTAAATTAATAAAGAGATTTGAGATTAAGATTTAGGCCTTGAGACTAATGTCGAAATAAACAGAAAAACATCTTAAGTGATCATCTTTACAGTAATCATAGTGCAAGAATGTAAGCTTCCCCGAAAATGTAGCCTTCCCTTTTCGGGGAAGCTTACAAAAAAGGGAAGGCTACAAGAACAGGCAAACACTTAATCTTCATTAATCAAACTTGATTTATGAGGATTGTTCAGGTTCTCATTTATGTTCATGATCTTATCATCAAGATCATATATGCATTTACTGATTTGGTCAACTAATTCTTCCTGTTCAATTAAATCATCCTTTTCCAATAGCATTAGACCTTTTAGTGTAGCAACAGGACTGCGAATTTGGTGAGATAAATGTGAAGAATATTCCGATAGTTTTTTATTTTTTATTTTGAGGTCTTTAGTCCGATCTTCAATTACTTCTTCGAGATTCTGATTAATCTTGTCCAAATCATCTTTTTGTTTTGATATTTCAAGGTTTAGCCGGCTTAGTTCTTTATTATTATGTGCAGATTTTCGGACAATTTTAATCAATAAGAAAATGACGAAAAATGCCATGATTGCGATTGCACTGCTTGCCCATAATAATAATTTTGTGTTTTTTTGTTTGGCTATGGTTAGTTCATTTTCTTTTTGTTTTTCTAGTTGCTTGTGCTGGGCTTCTAATAAGTTTATCTTGTCAGAGGTGTTACTTTTGTATGTGATACTATCTTTTTTATAAACCTGCTGTAGAAAATATAATGCACTTTGATAGTTTTTACGAGTGTTTTCTAATTCATAAGACGTTAAAAGATAATCATATTCCAATTTTGAATCTTTTACCAGTCTAGCTAACTTTAATCCTTCGTTAATTGTTTTCTCTGCTTCTTCAAACCTTTTTTGAGTAATATAAATCGTGCTGAGAGTAAGATCTATGCTAGCAATTGAGTTATATAAACCGTTCGTCTGAGCATCCTTTCTTGCATCAGTTAAATATTTTTCAGCTAAATCCAATTTATTAAGGTTAAAATATACTAAGCCTAAATTTTGTTGATTTTGGATTAGTCCTACTTTGTTATTTAATTTAATAAACATTAAAAGACTCTGTTTATAGAAACTTAATGCTGTCACATATTTTTTCTGTCTTTGATTAACTGTTCCAATATTTAAGT
>JBAZCD010000480.1:0-2848 GCA_041671205.1 Pedobacter sp. | reverse complement strand
TAGAACTTTAATCCGGTATCGATCTTATGCTCACCATTTCCGTCCAGATTCAAACTTAGCCAGATCTTAGTTTCCTTTGTATTGCGTTCCAGTTCAACCAGACGGTCTTTTTTGCTTGTCAGAAACCTGCAGATCTCCTGCCAGCTCCTGCTGTTCAACGCGGTATTTTCCAGTTTCTTATCTGAGTAAAAGATGGATTTACATCCAAGGTTTACTGCAAGCTGAACGTCGGTCTCCCGATCGCCTATGGTATAGGAATTATGCAGGTCAATCAGGTTGCTGATCAGGTAATTGGTTAATAAGCCAGTATTTGGTTTGCGGTTCGGACTATTGTCCTCCGGAAATGAATCGTCAATGAAGATCTCTGCAAACCTGATTCCTTCATTGCGCAGCACATCAAGCATTTTCTGATGCGGCTTCTGGAAATCATCTTCCGGAAAACTGCCTGTACCTCTTCCATCCTGATTGCTTACCATGACCAGTTCGTATCCAAAATCCTGCAGTTTTTTCAGGGATGAGATCGCATAGGGGAGGAATTCCAGTTTTTCGAGACTGTCTACCTGCAAATCGACAGGAGGTTCAAGAATTAGGGTTCCGTCGCGGTCTATAAACAATACCTTTTTCATATTTTATTGGATTCCTGAAAACTTTTCAGCGCATTAATTAATAGTTCATTCTCTTCAGGTCTGCCAACAGTGATTCGCAGACTGCCTTCGCAAAGCTCAACTTTGGAGCGGTCGCGAACAATTATTCCATTTTTTACCAGAAATTGATAGATGCCTTTCGGATCAGTGGTCTTTACCAGTATAAAATTAGCATCTGAAGGGTATATTTTTATCACAAGCGATAATAAAGACAGTTCGGCAACCAATTTTTCACGCTCCGCTACTGTTTGTTTGATCCAGTCATTGACCTGATCCACATTTTGCAATGCTTCCAATGCCAGCTTTTGTGAAGCTTCATTGATGTTATATGGAGGTTTTACTTTATTAAAAACTTCGATGATCTCCTCGCTCGCAAAGGCCATTCCTATACGTAATCCTGCCAGTCCCCATGCTTTTGAAAGCGTTTGTAAAACCACCAGGTTGGCATATTCGGTTAATTCCTGAATAAATGTCTTTTGCTTGCTGTAATTGATATAGGCTTCGTCAATCACAACCAGGCCATTGAAATTTGCCAGAATGGTTTCAATATCCTGTCTGTCAATTGAATTTCCGGTAGGATTGTTTGGTGAACAGATGAAAATGATCTTGGTATGTTCGTCAATAGCTTCTGCAATGCCCTCCATGTTGAGCTGGTAATCAGGCCTGAGTCTGATTTTTCTGACTTCAACATCATTGATGTTGGCAGATACTTCATACATGCCATAGGTTGGCGGAACGGTGATAACATTATCAATTCCCGGATTGCAAAATGCACGGAACAGGATGTCGATTGCCTCATCACTTCCATTCCCTAAGAAAATATTCTGAGGAGGAACACCTTTAATTTCTGTCAGACGCTGCTTTACTTTTAGTTGCAGTGGATCAGGGTAACGGTTATAACTTTCTGACAATGGTGAGCCGAAGCTGTTTTCATTGGCATCGAGGTATACAGAAGCCTCACCTTTAAACTCATCTCTCGCAGATGAATAGGGGACAAGCTCTTTTATGTTTTTACGAAGTATATTTTCAAGATTGAACATCGTATTGTTTTGATTTTCAAATATATAGATATCTGTTTATCTCTGATATTTATTCAGGCTTATTGTTTTTCAGCCGCACGCTCACTGCATTTTTATGCGCCAGTAATCCTTCCAGCGAAGCTAATATTTCTACCGCCGGCCCAAGATTTTCAATTCCCTCTCTGCTGATATGCTGAAAAGCGATTTTTTTAACAAAGGAGTCAACCGATACCCCGGAATAGGCTTTTGCATACGAGCTTGTAGGAAGGGTATGATTGGTTCCCGACGCATAATCACCGGCACTTTCCGGGCTCAAATGACCCAGAAATACTGAACCGGCATTGATGATTTCCGGACTCATACTTTCCCATTGATCTGTTGCCAGAATCAGGTGTTCAGGTGCATAGGTATTGCTGAAATTCATTGCTTCAACAAGGTCTCCGGTAAGAATTGCGTAAGAGTTTGAAATGGCTTTGGCAGCTATTTCTGCTCTTGGTAAAGCCGACAGTTGTTTCTCGAGTTCTTTTATGGTATCATTAATGATCTCCTTTGAGTCTGTGACCAGAACCGCCTGACTATCCGCGCCATGTTCAGCCTGAGCCAGCAGGTCGGCAGCAAGAAATACCGGATTGGCCGTATTATCGGCAATGATCAGAACTTCTGAAGGTCCGGCCGGCATATCGATTGCAGTCTGGCTTTCAGACTGAATGATCGTTTTGGCTTTCGTTACATATTGATTTCCGGGGCCGAATATTTTATCAACCTTTTGAATACTTTCAGTCCCATAGGCCATAGCGGCAATGGCCTGTGCTCCGCCAACCAGAAAAATGCGTTTAATACCCAGGAGTTGTGCGCAATAAGCCAGGTAGGCATTCACCTTACCATTCTTTTGCGGTGGTGAACAAACGATGATGTCTCTGCAGCCGGCAAGCTTTGCCGGAATACCCAGCATCAGGAATGTACTTGGAAGAACTGCTGTCCCTCCCGGAATATAAAGTCCGACCTTTTCAATGGCCCTTTGTTCCCGCCAGCAGATCACACCCTTAGTGGTTTCTACCCTTGCTTCTGAATGGAGCTGCGTTTCATGAAATTTGCGGATATTACTGTATGCGATCTGAAGAGCCAGTTTTTCAGTTTCACCGGCCTCAGCAGCTATAGATTCGAGTTCCGCCTCATCGAGAAAGA
>JBAZCD010000479.1:0-2860 GCA_041671205.1 Pedobacter sp. | reverse complement strand
AAAAAGCAGCAGCACTACAAGCTGTGAAAGATGCCACCAACTCAGGCAGATTCAAAAAATCAATTGTAACGGAGCTAAAACCACTAACCGAATTCTACCGCGCCGAGGGCTACCATCAGGATTATAACGAACACAACCCGAATCAGGGATATGTGAGGTCGGTTTCTATCCCAAGATTTGAATTGTTTAAGAAGACGTATAAGGGAAAGCTCAAGTCGTAGGTAATAAGTTATAGGTAGTACGTTTTCATTCACCTTTAATTAAGTAATTAGAATTGGAATCTTCATCGACAAACCCATTTGCTAATTATCTCATTATCAAATTTGCTAATTCAATAGACAAATCAACTCATTGACAAATCAATTTGCTCATTTGCTCATTTTCAAATTTCCTAATTGATTTCTCTACCTTTACTGAATGGATTACCAGGTACACCAGTTGCAGAACGGAATACGTGTTTTGCACAAACCAAGCCCTTCCAATATTTCACATGCCTGTATTATTATCAATGCGGGTTCCCGCGATGAAAATCCTTCCAAAGATGGCCTCGCACATTTCATCGAACACCTGCTTTTTAAACAGACTGAAAAAAGAACTACCAACCAGATCCTCAACCGCCTCGAGTTGGTTGGAGGCGATCTGAATGCCTATACCACCAAAGAATATACCTGTATCCACGCTTCTTTTTTGAAACCTCACCTGGAACGATCGCTCGACCTTTTTGAGGATATCGTATTTCATTCCATATTTCCCGAAGAGGAAATGAAAAAGGAAAAGGAGGTCATTCTGGATGAAATATCTTCCTACCAGGATCAGCCCGATGAGGCCATTAATGATGATTTTGAAGATCTGCTATTTGAAGGACATCCGCTGGGCTGCAATATCCTGGGGACCCCCTCAAGCGTACAAAGTTTTACGAAAAAGGATATTGTTGATTTCCACAAGGCAAACTACCGCACAGATGAGATCGTCATCGGAGTCTACGGGGATTATGATTTTAAAACGATTATCCGCCTTAGTGAAAAAATTTTCATCGGAATCCCGGCCAACTTGCCTGAAAGAAAACGTGAAAAAACAGGGGTCTATTCGGCAAAAAATCTTGTTTTCAGTAAACCTATCAATCAGTCGCATTGCGTAATTGGAAACCGTTCCTACTCCATGCACCACAAGCATAAGACAGGATTTCTCCTGCTCAATAATCTGCTGGGAGGCACCGGGATGAGTTCAAGGCTAAATCTTGAAATACGGGAAAAATATGGCATCGCCTATACCATCGAATCAAACTATACTCCGATGAGTGACACTGGTATATTTTCAATCTATTTCGGTACCGACACTGAAAAAACAGAAAGGGCCATTAAACTGGTAGAAAAAGAATTGAGAAAGCTCCGGGAGCAAAAACTAGGTCCGGTACAGTTAAGACAAGCAAAAGATAAATTTATCGGACAGATTGCACTCGGTGAAGAAAACAGAATGGGACTGCTGATTTCAATGAGCAAAAGTCTGCTGGATTATAGCCATGTGGATTCACTGGAAGAAATATTTGCCAAAATAAATGCGGTAAGCGATTCTCAGGTGCTTGAAATTGCCAATGAGATGTTCGATCCAAAAGAACTCAGTTCTATGATCTTTAATCCAAAAGAATAATTTCTATTCAATCAGCCCTCCAATAAAAATTGCTAATTTCCCTCCGAAAAATTCAATAAAAGGAGAAAAATCAATTTATTTAAGCAATGAAACGGACCAGATTATTTAACCACATCCATATTGATGGGTATTCTGCGACACCGAAATATCTTCAGTTAACAAATTCAATTAAAGATGCAATCATCACAGGTAAAATTAAAAAAGATGACCTGCTCCCATCGATCAATGAATTAAGCTGCATTCTCGAAATTTCAAGAGATACTGCAGAAAAAGGTTATAAGCACCTCAAAAGTCTGGGTATAGTCAATTCGGTTCCGGGTAAAGGATATTATATCAGCAATGTCGATTTCAGACAAAGGCTTCGTATCTTTCTATTATTCAATAAGTTAAGTTCTCATAAGAAAATAGTTTACGATGCTTTCGTAGCTGCCCTTGGAGAGCATGTTACTATCGACTTCTATATCTATAACAATGATTTTGCCCTGTTCAAAAAGCTGCTTGACAATAAAAAGGAAGACTATTCGCACTATGTAATCATACCACATTTTATTGAAGGTGGTGAAGAATCATACCGCCTGATCAATGCAATCCCCAAAGACAAACTGGTGCTGATGGATAAACTATTACCAGGTGTTGAGGGAAAATATGCAGCAGTTTATGAGAATTTTGAAAAAGATATTTACAATGCTCTGGAGCAGGCCAGAGATCAGCTCAGCAAGTACCATACGCTGAAAATTATATTCCCGTATAAAAGCTACTATCCCAACGAGATCATCAAAGGATTTAATCGTTTTTGCCAGCAATATGCCTTTTCCACTAAAATAGTTAGCGATATTAGCACTGAACCCATACTGGAAGGTGAAGCTTACATCAATCTCATGGAAGCTGACCTGGTAACGCTTATCGAACGGATCATCTCCTTAAAACTCAGGGTCGGTGAACAGGTTGGCGTTATTTCATATAATGAGACCCCCCTTAAAAAGGTGATTCTAAACGGAATCACAACGATTTCAACTGATTTCTATCAGATGGGGCAAATGGCAGCGCAGCTAATCCTGACTAATTCAGACAGCCACCTGGAAGTGCCCTTCCACCTCACCCTCAGGCCATCACTGTAAAATAATACAGCCAAATAAAATAATTATCCTATATTTTTATCGCTATTCGGCCGTCATGACAGTGCATGACAGCTAAATAGTATTTCTTCTATATT
>JBAZCD010000478.1:0-2863 GCA_041671205.1 Pedobacter sp. | reverse complement strand
CTGATAAAATCACTGGAAATAGGTTAATGCTGAACGGCCAGGAAATTACAGTACTGATTAATTAGTGATATAATGCAACGCGATCATCATATTTTTTTTATATTTAAAGGTTAAATTTTTAAGACCCTAAACAACCATGAATCCAACTAGAAGAGATTTCCTTAAATCAGCTGGTGCACTTACAGCAGGTGCATTTTTTATTCCCAATCTTATAAGATGTTCCCCATCGAACAGGTTAAATGTTGCAGTTATTGGTGTTGGCGGACAAGGTAGAGCCAACTGGAGCAAGCTTATTAATCAGAAAGATCCGAAATGGAACGAAAATATTGTCGCATTGTGCGATGTTGATAGCAACAGGGCTTCTGGTGGTTATGAAGCAATGCCAAATGCCAGGCGCTTTAAAGATTTCAGGGTGATGTTTGACCAGATGCACAAAGAAATTGATGCAGTGATGGTCTGTACTCCTGACCATGTTCATTTCCCGGCAGCAATGGCTGCAATGGAGCTTGGCAAACATGTTATTGTTGAAAAACCTCTGGCACACAATATCTGGCAATTAAGGACCCTCCAGAAAGCAGCCAAACACTATAAAGTAGTTACTCAATTAGCCAACCAGGGACATGCCACCAATGGTATTCGTCAGGTGAAAGAATGGTATGAAGCCGGATTATTGGGAAATGTTACCGAAGTAATAGCCTGGTTTGATGGACCTGACTTTGGTAAAGGAAAGTATTTCGACAAGCCAGAAAGTTTTCCACCGGCAGAACAACCTGTTCCTGAATATTTCGATTGGGATCTTTGGTTAGGCCCGGCAGCATACCGGCCCTACAATGGTGTATACGCCCCAAAAACATGGCGCGGCTGGTTCGATTTCGGTAATGGTGAATTGGGAGACTGGTGTTGCCACACCCTCGATGCACCTTTCTGGTCGTTGGATTTGGGAATGCCTGATGTTGTTGAAACTGAGTTTAAGTCACCAGTTCCTGATACCGGATTTGTTTCAGACCAGGCCATTATGCGATGGGATTTTCCGGCACGAGGAGATAAAGTACCTGTTACCATGCGTTGGTATGAAGGAGGATTGAAACCCGGGAACCGTCCGGAATGGAACCTTGAAAATTTACCGGGAAGCGGTATGATTATGGTAGGTGATAAGCATTGTCTTATGACAGGCGGGCGTCCAAATAGTCCGAAAATTCTATTACCTGGCGAAGAATGGACTGAGTTTCAGAAAAATCTGCCGGCACAAACAATCCCAAGAGTCTTTGAAGAAAATCCACAGCGGGAATGGATTGAAGCCATCAAAAACAATACGCTGCCTGGTTCGAATTTCGACTATTCCACAAAACTGGTCGAAATGTCTATCACGGGAGTTTTGGCTCAGAGATTCAATACCCGCATAGAGTATGATGCTGAAAATATGAAAGTCACCAATCATCCTGAATTAGATGTCTACATTAAGGAACCAGTTCGTAAAGGATGGGAATACGGGGAGAATCTATGGAAATAAGCGGGAAAAGAAATACTGCCTGGTAATAGTCTTTTTATTAATGACTGATTAACGGGTATCAGGCTCGGGTACCTTTTCGTTGGTCATGGAAAGAAGGTTGGGAAATTTCCATGTTCCTGATGCCGTTATGCCAACCTGGCAAACCAGTCAAAACTATACCAGACAGTTTATCGCTTTAAGAGGTGTCAACTATGCTGACTAATGATGCAAAAATAAGATAAGTGCTGAAAGTTGTCCTGTTGGCTCTTAAGGCCTTAATTAACACTCATCATTTTTGTAACTGCCCTGTAATCACTAACATCTACCAGTCCTTTTAAAGTGGCCAGTGGAATCCCTTCTATGATCAGGATTTTAAACGACATAATATTTTCCTGAGCAGGAGTATCATTTACTCCATCGAATACTTCTTTGTAGATAAAATCTATACTTCCAACATAAGCATCAAAGTCCATATAAACGGTTAACGCATTATCCACATAAGTATAGGGCAGTAAATTAAAACTCTTAGGTTCAGTTTCAATTAACCTGTATACAAGTACGGCTCCGTTGTAATAAATGTCATCAGTAATTTCAGGTACATCAATTAATGCATTAAATCCGTTCAAATCTCCAACCCAGTCGGAAGGATCTATATCATAGATGACGGAATGGGCGAAATTAATTCCATCCAGACCATTATTCCCCATAGGTCCCTCAGGTCCGGTACACTGTGAAAACAATAACATCAAAAGTGCAAATAGACAAATCCGGATTGATTTTTCTTTCAGACTTAATTTATTTGATTTCATATCTTAATATTTTGGAATTTTTCTTGTACAAAGGTCAGTCCTTAATTTCAATAAGTTTTACATAACCTTACAAATAAATTACATCATTCACGCATCTGGGGATCGCAAAATAAGTGAATTATATAATCCTATAAACGAATTGTGTAACGATTCAGCAGGAATAACAGTATACCTTTGCAACAGAACTTTTAAAAACTAAAGGATAATGTTAAAATTATATTTAAATCGAAAGTCATGAGCACAAGAAGAGAAACAAGAATTATTTACCTGGTAGTTGCAATTGCGGTTATAGTAATTGCTTTTCTGCTGTTAGGTGGTGGACCAGTGATGACAAGGTTGGGACATGGTAACGGCCCGATGGGAATGAGTAATTTGCACTGGGGACAGATTTTGATTAGTCTGGGTCTCGGTTTTCTACTCGGTTGGATAGTCTCCAGAAGGAAATGGTGATAGTATAAGAGAATTGCGGGCTTCATTCTCAATTGTAACTATCAGATTTATTATTTCAATACCAAATAACAATAAGTATGAATAATATAAGAAAACTGGGTATCTGGATGGACCA
>JBAZCD010000477.1:0-2891 GCA_041671205.1 Pedobacter sp. | reverse complement strand
TGACGCAGGAAAAATGACATTTGAGCAAACACCTTTCAAAATGGCAGTATCCATATCAGCTATGCTTCATTTGTTTGAAACAAAAATCAGGGAAAAGAATTTAGAGCTAATTAAAGAATATGACAACAAAATTCCTAATGTGTTGGTTGGCGACCCTGTACGTTTACATCAAATTATTTTAAATCTAGTAAGCAATGCGGTAAAGTTTACAGCAAAAGGAAAAATTACAGTAAGTGTTAATTTGCTAAGTGAAGATGAAGATAAAGTAACTATTGAATTTGCAGTTACAGATACAGGAATTGGAATAACGGAAGATAAAATAAAAAATATTTTTGAAAATTTTCAGCAGGCAACCAGTGGTACTGCAAGGCTTTATGGGGGAACCGGATTGGGGCTTTCCATTGTTAAACAATTGGTAGAACCACAGGGGGGAAGCATTAATGTAAAAAGTAAAATTGATGAGGGCTCTACTTTCAGTTTTATTTTAAGTTTTCTGAAAACAAAAGAAAACGTTGAATTAGAAGCAGAAATAGTGGAATTAGATACGGAAATAAAAAACATAAAAATATTGGTGGTTGAAGACATTGCACTCAATCAATTACTGATGAAAACACTATTGGATGATTTTGGATTTGAACGCGATATTGCCTCCAACGGAAAAATAGCAATCGAAAAACTACAAACCAAATCTTACGATATTATTTTGATGGACTTACAGATGCCCGAAATGAATGGGTTTGAAGCTACAGAATACATTAGGAATATTATGAAATCTGATATTCCAATCATTGCTTTAACCGCTGATGTTACTACGGTTGATTTGGAAAAATGCCGGTTCGTAGGCATGAATGATTACATCTCCAAGCCCGTTGACGAGCGGATTTTGTACAGCAAAATAGTTGGATTAGTTAAGAAAAACGCACCTGTCAAAGAAATTGAAGTCGAAGTACAAGTTGAAACTGTAAAGTCAAAATGCACCGACCTGCAATATTTAATCCACCGCACCAAATCAAATCCAATATTGATGATGGAAATGATTTCACTTTACCTGGTGCAAACCCCGCCTTTGATCAATTCAATGAAACTTGGCTTGCAGGATAAAGATTGGAAAGCATTGTATTCGGCTGTCCATAAAATGATTCCTTCATTTTCGATCATGGGTATTCATGTCGATTTCGAGAATATGGCGAAAAAAGTTCAGGAATTTGCAAGCAACCAGCTACAGTTAGATGGAATACCCGAGATGGTACTTCAGCTTGAAAACATTTGTGCACAGGCTTGTGAAGAATTAAAAGAAGAGTTTAACCGGATTAAAAGCAGTAACCCATGAACAATAAAAAAATAAGAATTTTCCTGGTCGATGACGATGCATTGTTCCTGAAATCGTTGGAAATTGAATTCCTGCAACACGCCGATTTCATCATTGAAACTTATGCAACAGGCGAACTTTGCATCGAAAATTTGTCGCACAATCCAGATGTGATCATTTTGGATTATCATCTGGATGGAATTGAGAATAGCGCGATGAATGGTCTGGAAACACTGGATCAGATAAAAGCATTCAAACCGGATATCCCTGTTGTGATCTTATCATCGCAGGATAAAATTGATGTGGCGATAAATTGTATGCATCATAAGGCTTTTGATTATGTGGTGAAAAGTGAAACCGCCTTCCTGCGGCTCCAGAAAATCATTGACCGCATATTTAGTTACAAAAAAATGGAAAAGCAATTGAGTTGGTATATGGAGAGGATGTAAGCATTGATTCGTATTGTCATTATTAAGATGTCAATACCGAACAGTTATAAAAGAGCGATGTTTGTCGAAAGACAGGCATCGCTCTTTTTTAGGAATCTGTATTTAAATCAATAAGGTTATACCTTTTTTTTTATTCTAATTCAACTAAGGTTGCCCAGAAAAATAAGGTTTAAATATAGTTCATATTGCAACTAACCAGCTTATTAGATGAGACTTTATTGATCCTTATGGAAATAATAACTGATCCATAATGTGTGAATTTTGCAACTTTTACACAGAGTTATGTAACTTATCAATAACAAAAGGCTTCAAATTTGTTTCGTGACAATGAAGCCACAACTTAATATCTATTTTATGAAACTTTTTAAGATAATTCCAATCATGGCAATGCTATTGGTTGTATTGGTATCCGGTTGCAGTAAAAGTATGGATAGTGCTTACACTCCAGGAGTGTCTTCAGTATCAAACGCAACTGTTCAGTCATCAGTTCTGAAGTCAGGTGCTATTCTTCCACAGGAAGGAACATTGAAAGGATTAAATCTTGGAATTGCAGGCGATTTTGCGATATTGTCCAAAACAGGAGTTACCGATGTTTACAAATCATCAGTTGTAGGTGATGTTGGTTCAAGTCCAATTACAGGTGCAGCTGTACTGGTATCTTGTGCAGAAGTTGTAGGAACCATTTACACCGTTGATGCTGCCGGTCCACTGCCTTGCAGGGTGACTAACGCAACCCGGTTAGGTATTGCTGTGTTGGATATGCAAGCTGCCTACACCGATGCCGCCGGGCGTGTTAATCCAAATTTCCTGAATTTAGGCGCCGGAAACATTGGAGGCAAAACGCTTACACCAGGTCTGTACAAATGGACCAGCGCGTTGGTTATTCCTACCGATATCACCATTTCGGGTAGCCCGACTGATGTTTGGATTTTCCAGGTTTCAGGAACTCTTATTATGAGTTCTGCAGTAAGAATTACTCTTGAAGGTGGCGCACTTGCTAAAAATATTTACTGGCAGACTTCAGGAGCCGTTACTTTGGGAACGACCAGTCATTTTGAAGGAATTATCTTAAGCCAGACAGGTATTAACCTGAAGACAGGCGCAACAATGAACGGAAGAATGTTGGCACAAAC
>JBAZCD010000476.1:0-2897 GCA_041671205.1 Pedobacter sp. | reverse complement strand
TACAAGTCTTGGGGGCTGGGACCGCCTGGCTTTGGAAAGCTCTGATGATAAGCTGATCCCGGTATTACACCTGGCCCCGGTTAACAAATCCCTGGGGTATGTCATCATCAGCAATCCCGGAGGGAAGAACGCGATTTCAGCGGAGCTGATTACTGAATTGAAGAAAAAAGGTCAGGGTATTGTTATTGCAGATTTATCAGGCACGGGGGAGGCATCTTCCACAAAAGAGAATACAGGGAACAGGAGCATGATGCTGCATACGCAGTCGCGATCTGAGCTATGGCTTGGGAAAACCATTTTAGGAGAATGGGTAAAGGAGCTTGGGGTGCTTAGTGAATTTCTCAGGATAAAGTATCATGCTCAGAAGGTGAGTATGGACGGCAGCAAAGAGTCAGGTCTTGCAGGTTTGTTTTTAGCAGCTACAGGCGGGAATGTGGATGATATTATTCTGCGGGATGCTCCATTGAGTTACCAGTTTGATAGCCGGGGTTCGGTAGACTTTTTCAGTATGGGTATCCACCTTCCGGGATTTCTTAACTGGGGAGATGTATCGCTGGCAGCTGCACTGAGTGGTAAGAATATCAGGATTATTAACCCGTTAACGATGTCCGGTGAGAAGATAAGCGATGAAGATTTAAGATCATACCAGCAGGAGTTTAAAAAGATGCGAATGATATCCAATCAGCGTGGAGAGACTATTTTCAATTAAATTAATAAAGCGTTAAAATATGAAGAACAATCGCAGGGACTTTATAAAATTTGCTGTACCGGCAATCACGGGCATTACATCAGTAATCGCCGGCATTACACCGACTTTTGGAGCACAGACTCCGGAGTCCCCTGTCATCCCGGAACAGCCCCGGGAGCAGAAATTCAATATGTCAGGATATGCTGCGCCAAAACTGGAAACGGTTCGCATTGGTTTTGTTGGCACGGGTAACCGTGGATCAGGAGCAGTGGTAAGGATGAGTAAGATAGGTGGTGTAGAGATCAAGGCTTTGTGCGATTTGCGCCCTGAAAAAGTGAATGCCGCTAAAAAGCGTATAGAGGGTTCGGGTCAGAATCCCACGATTTATAGTGGTAATACAGAAGATTGGAAAAAAGTATGTGAACGGGAAGATATTGATCTGATATACATCGCTACCCCCTGGAAGCTGCATACACCGATGGCGGTTTATGCTATGAATCATGGGAAGCATGTATGTGTGGAAGTGCCCGCGGCCACAACTGTGGAAGAATGCTGGCAGCTGGTAGAAACATCTGAACGGACCCGTAAGCATTGTATGATGCTGGAGAACTGTTGTTATGACTTTTTTGAGTTGCTTACTCTGAATATGGCTCGTCAGGGTTTCTTTGGAGAGATTGTACATGCAGAAGGAGCCTATATTCACGACCTTATGGATGGCGACTTTTCTAAAGAAAAATATTATGATCAATGGCGTCTGAAAATGGATTCAAGCAGGAAGGGTAATTTGTACCCAACGCATGGTCTGGGTCCGGTATGTCAGGTAATGAATATTAATCGGGGCGATAAAATGGATTATCTGGTATCTGTTTCAAGCAATGATTTTATGATGGGGGAAATGGCAAAGAAACTGGCTGCAAAGGATGAATTCTATAAACAATATGTTGATAAACCTTTTAATGGAAATATGAATACGACTACCATTCGTACTAATAAAGGTAAAACGATTATGATTCAGCATGATGTAACCTCTCCCCGTCCGTATTCCAGAATTCATCTGGTAAGCGGAACTAAGGGTACCGCACAGAAATATCCTCTTCCTGGACGAATTTCTAACAATCATCAGGGATGGCTTTCAGAGCAGGAGCTTAAATCTCTTGAAGAGAAATACACACCTCCTATTATTAAAAAAGTTGGGGAACTTGCAAAACAGGTTGGAGGTCATGGTGGTATGGACTTCTTAATGGATTGGCGTACCATAGACTGCCTTCGGAACGGATTACCACTTGACCAGAATGTATATGATGCAGCACTGTGGAGTTCAATATTCCCATTGAGTGAGTGGTCTGTAAACAACCGTTCAAATTCAATTGATGTGCCTGATTTTACTGCAGGATCATGGAAAAACAATCAACCGGTAGATCTTTCAATGGCAAAAGGAGGAAACACTCAGGTTAAAATATAATAGGCTCAAATCTCTTATTTTACTGCTTTTTATACCAAAACAGAATATTAATTAAAGCACCAATCATTTTAAATGAAAGTTATTATATCAAACAATCCTATTGAATTAGGAATATCAGCAGGAAAAGCTGCTGCTGAATTAATAAGGACAACCATAGCAAATAAGGGTCAGGCAAATATTATTCTGGCTACCGGATCAAGCCAGTTTGAAACTTTAAAGCAACTGATCTTAGAAAAAGATATAGATTGGAGCAAAGTAGTTATGTTTCATCTGGATGAGTATATTGGACTTCCTGAATCATCCGGAGCGAGCTTCAGGAAATACCTGAAAGAAAGGTTCTTAAGTAAGGTTTCTCCTTTAAAAGCAGTCTATCTGGTAGATGGCGAAACGGATCCGGTTAAGGAATGTAATCGACTGGGCATGGTCATTGAAGCAAATCCAATAGATGTCGCTCTCGTTGGTATTGGCGAAAATGGACACCTGGCCTTTAATGATCCGCCAGCTGATTTCGATACAACAGAGCCTTATATCATTGTTGACCTTGATGAAGCATGCCGTAAACAGCAGTTTAATGAGGGCTGGTTTAAATCTGTTGAAGATGTGCCAAAAAGAGCAATCAGCATGTCTATTAAACAAATATGCAAGTCAAAGCACATTATCTGTTCGGTTCCGGATATCAGAAAAGCTCAGGCCGTGAAAGATTGTCTGGAACAGCCTGTAAGTAATTTGTTCCCGGCCAGCATACTT
>JBAZCD010000475.1:0-2901 GCA_041671205.1 Pedobacter sp. | reverse complement strand
TGCCGGGACTGTTTGTCATGCCAATAATTCCATTATTTCTGCTGTTGGGATCGATATCAAATTCAGGAGCATTATGACAGGCATTGCATCCCAGGCCACCGGCAATTCTACTCGAATTTGCATCAAAAACAGGCGGCGCCAGAAATAAATTTTTACCCAGATTTTCCATGGGTGTAAAATTCGGGAAGTTCTGATTATCATTCGCTACCTGTGCTCTTCCTGCATCATATTTTGAATCAAATGATTGGATGCTTCTGATAAATTGGGCCAGACATTCCTGCATTCTTGATTCTGTGACATTAATATCATTATAAGCAAATTTGAACAGTTCATTGTAATAGGCAATACCCTGTAATCTGGCTAGAAGCGTATTCAGGTCGGGCCTGCCGTTCTGGCCACTAAATCCCATTTCTGCATGGTCACGAACGGGCTGGGTCGTTTGCAATTCGAGAGTAGCTGCCCGTTCATCCCAGAAAAATTTTTGCTCTACAGCAAACCTGGAGTTTACGAGCCGCATGGAATGTCTTGTGGTCAATCCCCCGGCTACTCCCGAACTTACCAATGCGGTGTCGCTGAATGCAAACTCCTGTTTATGGCAGCTTGAACAGGATATGGTATTGTTGATGCTTAAATTTTTATCATAAAAAAGCACCCTTCCTATGCTTGCTTTTGCGTTCGAGATGGTATTGTTTCCAGTATTGTCTTTTATGATATACGCAGGTTTAGCCTGACCTGCATAGTTGGCCAAACTGTTCAGATTAATGTTATTGCCAAATGCTGCTTTAATGGCATCATAGCTAATTGGTATGGTCTCCGTTTCTTTTTTACTGCAGCTGACTGCAAGTATGATGAAAAGACAAATTGAGCTTAATACTTGGTGGATCTTGTTCATCATGCCAGACTTAAGTGTTCAGTAAAAAATGACCTGGATAAAATATTTTGTCCTTGTTAATACTTGAAGCCAGAGTCTTCATCAGGAATAAATTCGGCCTGATAATCAGGGTCTTCCTGTTATTATATACGAAAAATTTGTAATTTTTAGTTGAATTATTATCCTGGTTTACCGAAAGTGGTTTTTGAGGAGAGAGTACGCCGATCAGTTATAAGATGACAGGAATGATACAGGAATCAGAATTTGGTATTAAAACAGGTTCTGCAGCGCGGCTCGTAACTCTCTTTTTCACCAAGTAATATTTTTGATTCGCTGGGAACAGTGCGGTAGGAATAGGTAGCTGGCCCTCCACATTGTAAACAAACGGCATGTACCTTGTTTACCACTTCTGCAATTGACATCAGCTCGGGCATAGGTCCGAAGGGCTTACCCTGAAAGTCCATGTCCAGTCCAGCTATAATTACACGTATGCCTCTGTTAGCCAGCTTATTGCATACATCAGGAAGTTCGTCGTCAAAGAACTGTGCCTCATCAATACCTACAACCTCTGTATCTCCGCCCAGCAGGAGAATAGAGGCAGCATTTTCAACCGGGGTAGATTGAATGGAGTTCAGGTCATGAGATACTACAGAGTTTTCGTCATAGCGGGTATCTGTTTTTGGCTTGAATATTTCAACTTTTAACTTTGCAATCTGTGCGCGGCGAAGCCTTCTGATCAATTCTTCAGTTTTACCTGAAAACATAGATCCGCAAATAACTTCAATACTTCCGTTCAGTTCTTTTCTTCGTCTGAAATTGTGTTCACTGAATAACATTCGGCTCTTTCTCCCCCCTTTTTTGTGGATCAAATATCTGAATTTTCCAGCGGATTTTAGCGGTGTATAAAGCTAATTTGCGATTAAAATTTAGGCAGGACTATTGATAAATGTACTTATATTTGATTCAGGCAGAATTGCCTGGATGCTATTTCCCGGCAGATTCCATGAATCCGGTCTGTATATTAGAATGATAATGAACAAGAAAGAAATTTTTAATAAAGTAGCTGTAATCATTGCCGAACTAAATGAGCAATACGAATATCTGGCTCAGAATCCGGAAAATCTGAATGAACTTGAACTCGAACTTTTTGCTGCAAATGCAGATTTTTTGTCTGATCATATTTCAATACTTCAGAAGCTGAATGAAAATTCGAAAACGCAAAATTCAGAGCTGTCAGCTTCAGATACGCGCCAGACAGAAACTCTGAATATTGTCTTTGAACAAGAGGTTCAGGAAAGTCCTCAATTTGAAGAAGGACCGGAAGTTACCATTTCCGAATGGAAATTTGAACTGGAGGATGATCCGGTTGATTCATTTGATTATGAAGAAAAGTCTGCTGATGAGTTATTCGACCGCCCTCTTACCGAGGAGGAAATGCAGGTCATTGATCAAAAAACCAGATTGAAAGTTCTTCCGGAAGAAGAATTTGAAATAAAAATAGAAGAATTCATTGAATCAGAACCGGCTGAAGAAGAAGTAGTTATTGAGCAAGCAGATCCCGAATTACTAATCTTTGAGGAAAGCATTATGGAGATACATGAGCCCGAACCTGAAAAAACCACTTCTGAAATAAGTCAGCCTCTGACAATCAATGAGATACTCTCAGCCCAGAGCTCCCGGAGCACAGTATCCAGTCAATTTGTTCAGAGGCAGGTAAAAGACCTTAAAAGCTTAATCAGTATGAATGATAAACTATTGTTTGTCAGAGACCTTTTCAATGGGTATAGTCTGGCTTATAGTGAGGCGGTAGAGCTTCTGAATCGTTTTGATAATATTGAGGCAGCAGATAATTTTCTAAGGCAAAATTATGCAGCGAAGAATAACTGGTCTGAAAAACAGAATGTCGTTGATAAGTTTTATGAAATTCTGAGCAAGCGCTTTTCTAAATAATTCCCATACGGTTAGAGTCGAATTTAAGCAGGATAAATAATAGGATCGTAAAGCTCCAGAGAGAAGATCCGCCATAACTT
>JBAZCD010000474.1:0-2915 GCA_041671205.1 Pedobacter sp. | reverse complement strand
TGGAGTATACTTCCATATATTCCGGATGCCTTTACCCGCATTTCCTGATTACCCATTTCAGGATAGTTTTGCTTCAGGATAGTACTAAACTTCGATTTTTCATATCCTGTACGGGCAAGTTCTTCGAGAGCTCCCAGGATACGCTCTTTCATCTCGGCTGTAGCCTTATTAGTAAAGGTAACTGCCAGTATTTCACGGTATTTACCCTTACCGCTAAAAAGCAGAACCAGATAATGCGCTGTCAGGGCAAAGGTCTTACCCGATCCTGCCGATGCACGAACTAATTTCAGGGCTTTTTGCTGAGGCATGTCTGGATCCGGTTTGAAAATTTATTGAATTGCTGGCATTTTATTCATAGAATCATAAAAATATTGATTTTATTCATCAATCAGGTAATTCTATCCTATGGATCGAAGCAATAAAAAAGCCGGCTTTGAAATGCCGGCCTCAATTGTATGAACAAACATATTCACTTTTTAAATGAATTGGGCAGTCTATTTCTGAGTCAATCCGGCACCATTCTTGAAACGGGGATTTACAGTTACCGGCAATTTACCATTAGCTTTCAGTTGTGAGGTGATAACCCTGAATGCTGCCCGCTGAGCTTCATTGGAATTCTGGTAATTAACGATCAATGTCTTTGCCTTTTCAATTCCCGGAAGTCCGGCGATGGTATAAGGATTGGCAAAGAGGGTAAACATGCTGTTCATCTTTGCAATTTCAGCAATAAGGGTTTTTAGCCCGGTATTGTAGTCTAAAACCGCTCCGGGGCGTCTGCGCGTATCGTGAATACTGACAATGATCTGTTCATAGCCTTTTAATTCGGCAGTTACATTTTTAATATCCGTATCTGAAGCATCTTTAGGCAATAAAAAGATCATCGAATTCGGCAGTAATGGTTTCATGCTATTCTGAAAGGTTGTAATTTCAGAAGTACCCATACCTACCAGGGCTGTTTTCTTACTCCAGTCCAGATTTTTGATCTGATCATCACTATTCAGAATAGTTACAGCAGCATCCGCCAGTTGCTGATTAAGCGCCCTTGCTTCCGGACGGTTAAGGTCGGATATGATATTATATGGATCTACTGTATTTGCATTGGAAAGCCCCGACCAGTATTTTGCAAAAAGCACCTTTTTTACACTGGCATTGATCCGCTCCCAGTTCAGCTGTTTAGCTCTGATTGATTTACGGACCAGCTTTACGGCTCTTTTAGTATTTCCTGAAAGCTCAATAACATCAAGTCCTGCGATCAGGCCCAGAACATCACTTTCTCCCTCAGGGAAGAACTTAGCTACCCCTTTCATCTCCATCGCATCAGAGAAGATGATTCCTTTAAATCCAAGATCTTCCTTCAAAAGTCCGGTAACAATCGGGCGGGAAAGTGTGGAAGGCAATTTAGGTGTATTATCCAGAGAAGGAATATTCATATGAGCAACCATCATACCTGAAGCACCCGCTTTGATCAGTTCCCGGAAAGGATACAATTCCAGCGAATCAAGCCGCTCGCGCGTAAAGGGCAGTTGAGGAAGGTCCTGATGCGAATCTACATCGGTATCTCCATGTCCCGGAAAATGCTTGACACTAACCAGTACCTTATTATCCTGAAGGCCTTTCATATAGGCAGTTACTTTTGCGGCAACATTATATTTATCATCTCCGAACGAACGGATTCCGATAACCGGATTTTTAGGATTATTGTTGATATCTGCTACCGGGGCAAAGTTCACCTGCATTCCGATACGTTTAAAGTCCATAGCTACCTGCCGGCCCATCTCATAGATCAGCTTATTGTCCTGAATAGCGCCAAGAGTGAGCTGATAGGGGTATGAAACCGTGCTGTCAAGCCGCATGCCCAAGCCCCATTCGGCATCCATAGAGATCAGTAATGGTACTTTTGAAACCGACTGGTAGCGGTTGGTCAAAACTGCCTGCCTGCCCGGCCCGCCCTGGAAGAATACCAGTCCGCCAATGCGTTCCTTACGGATTACCTTTGCAATTGAATCTTCGAATGCTTTTCCCTTATCTGTATGGGCCCTGACCATAAACAACTGGGCGATCCGTTCGCGCTTGCTTAATTTTTTGAAAACCGAATCAACCCAGGCATTAGGTTCATTTACTGAACCGATGAATGAGTTTTGCGTTTGGGCAATACCAATAAACGGACTTAGAAATGCAACAAAAAATACAAGTGGTTTTAAGTTTCTATACATCGGAGGAAGGGTGAATAATTTGGTGAAATTATTAATTAAGAAATAAAATAAAGCCTGCCAGCAGAAATAAAAAAGATACTCCAAGACTCAGGCAGATACTGAAAAGCCAGACAGAAAGTTTATCACTCAATTTATTCTTCAGGAATCTGTGCAGGAGATAGATCCCAAAGATATTCATTATGATATAGATTATGCCCAGGCTGGCCATTAATCGGCAACCATCATAAAATGTCTGATAAAAAATACAAAAGCGCATATCTCTTGTACAAATTTATCAAAGGAAACGGATTTGCTGTATACATTCTTACCCATTAAAAGCCTATTTCATAAAATATTACAGCTTGGCATCATTATTTCTTAATCAAACCTATAAATCAAAAAACATTATTATGAAAAAGGTATTAATTTTAGCTATAGGTGTATTGTTCGCAGGAGCTGCGGGAGCACAGACAGTTGGTATTAAAGGAGGCGTGAACTTCTCAAATATTATCAAAACAAATGACAGGGATTTCAACACAGAATTCAAGCCGGGTTTGAATGCCGGACTATTTGCAGAGATCTCCATAGTAAAGGGCCTTGCTTTTGCGCCGGAACTTATGTTTTCTCAAAAAGGTTATAAGACCACAGCTACCGGTTTACTGGGCGGAGCAAATGAGTACTCGGTAACTACTAACTTTATAGAAATTCCTATTCTGGCAAAGA
>JBAZCD010000473.1:0-2919 GCA_041671205.1 Pedobacter sp. | reverse complement strand
GATAACTGCCCAGCATTTCCCATCTTTTAGTGTAAATACTCTCTGCATACCGGTCTGTTCCTCCTCTGAAAGATCTGTTCCAGGATATATCCCCGCCCCAGCGATCCTCATAATTATATCTTGCCGCAAGGCTGAATACCCGGTTTTCGTTACGGCTGAAATTCCATTTCTGAAATATTGAAATACGATCCTGTAGTGTAACATCCGTGAAATTATCGTCATTCTGATCAATTCTGTTTCCATATTTAAAGTAATTAATGCCTGTTAAAACTTCGGTCTTTGTGCTTGCCCTGAATCTGAATCCAAGATCAGTATTCAGTTCCCCCCAGGAAGTACTAAAAGCATCTGCAGAAAATGAAGGGGCATTTTGTGGTTTCTTTGTGATAATATTGATCAAACCGCCTACTGCTTCTGATCCGTACAATGATGATGCAGGTCCTTTTACAATTTCAACCCGCTCAATCAGTGCATTTGGAATACCAGATAAACCGTAAACAGATGATAAACCGCTTACAATGGGCATGCCATCGATCAGAATCATGGTATAGGGGCCTTCAAGTCCGTTGATATGTATATCACCGGTATTACAAACATTACAATTGAGCTGCGGACGGACACCATTTACATTTTGCAAAGCATCAAAGACTGATGGGGTTGGGTTCTTTCTGAAAAATGCCGGACTGTATACTTCAACAGGTACCGGACTGGCGAGGCGACTCACCTCCTTCATCGTTCCTGTAACCACAAATTCATCGATAGTTGAACCTGACTGATGAAGATCTATATCCAGATTCAAAAAATCATTTTCTTTGACTGTGATCTCCTTTCTGTACGGACTGTAACCAAGGGCAGAAAACACTAAGATATATTTGCCCGGGCTAAGTTTAGTAAAAGAATACTGGCCCAGCGAATCGCTTGTTGTACCCAATTTACTATTCAGAATCTTTACAGAAGCATATTCTATGGGCCTTGCTCCGGAGCTAACCAATCCGCTTAAGGCAGCTGTTTGCGCCCCTGCCGTAAAAACGAACCCAAAAAATACTATGTAAACAAGAAAATACCGCATCAATCAATATATTAGATTTACAAAAATACAAATTTAGATTAATCTAAAAATATTATTTTATTAATCTTAAAATATTTTTTTTATTATTCTCGAAATATGAAAATTCCGGTTATGGATTTTCTTTCGGATATTTGCAGTCTATGTCGGGTGGAATAAATATTAAAAATAAGAGAGCATATTTTGAGTATCATATACTTGAGACGTATACAGCGGGAATTAAACTGCTTGGGACTGAAATAAAATCGATCCGCGAGGGCAAAGCTGATATCAATGACGCCTTCTGTACTTTTTTTGACGGGCAGTTATATGTTCGGAACATGCAGATCGCAGAATATTCCCATGGTTCCTTTTATAATCATGAAGCCAAACGGGACAGGGTGCTGCTCCTGAACAAAAAGGAACTCGCCAAACTCCGGACAAAGATTGAAGAAAAAGGTTTTACCATTATCCCATTGAAGATATTTACGTCTGAGCGCGGTTTTGCCAAACTGGAAATCGGACTGGCTCAGGGAAAGAAGATCTATGACAAACGCGAAACGCTCAAGGACAGGGATGCAAAGCTGGAAATGAGCAGGGCGATGAAACGGTAGTTGTATATTATGAGTTAGGTGTTGTGTGTCTGCGTTCCTCATAACCCGCAACTCAAGACACATAACTTTAATTTACCACGCTTTCTCCCCCACCAGCGGCACAAACCTAAAGGTATCCAGTACAATCCGCTCATAATCCTTTTCACTAACCCTGAGCACAGTGATCATTTTCTGAGAATTCTCATCACCTACCGGGATCACCAAAATTCCTCCTATTTTTAATTGTTTGAGCAGAATTTCGGGCACTAAAGGTGCTCCAGCTGTTACGATAATCTTGTCGTATGGTGCATGTTCTGCAATCCCCTTTGATCCGTCACCGCAAAAAAACTCCGCATGATAACCAATATGAGGCAAAACCTGACTGGTACGTCTGTATAGATTTTCCTGTCTTTCGATGGTATAGACCTTTGCCCCTAGTTCCAGAAGAATACAGGTTTGGTAGCCTGATCCTGTGCCGATCTCGAGCACTTTATCCCCGGGTTTGATATGTAAAAGTTCAGTCTGGTAAGCTACGGTGTATGGCTGTGAGATCGTTTGTCCATCGCCAATTGGAAAGGCGATATCCTTATAGGCCTGTGTCCAGAACGTTTCATCAAAAAAATAATGCCTTGGAACCTTTCCAATAGCTTTTAATACTTTTTCATCATCAATACCCCTTTCCCTGAGTAACTCAACCAACTTTTTCCGGGCTCCCTTTTCACGGTAGCTATCAACTAATTTATGTGCCATTGCACCTCAAAAATAGTCTTAAGCGGGCAGTTTCAGAAAATAATATTGAGAATAAACAGAGCTTATGATTTTTAGTACGGATCTACATCAATATGAATATAAACTCCCTTATTTGCGGGAAGTGAATCAAAGTTCAGGAGAATCTGTTGCAGGGCCTCTTTGATCTTCTGAACAGAAACCCCCTCCTTCTCTATCTTGATTAAAATGGTCTGAATATAATAATTTCGTATCCGGCTGATCATTGGTGCTTCCGGTCCGAGTATCCGGTCTCCAAATTGTGATCTTAATAATTTAGCGAGCGAAGCAGCGATCATTACCAGTTTGGGAAGGTCCTTGTGCTTTACATCCAGCTTTATAAGCCGGTAAAGCGGCGGATAATGAAAATTTCTTCGTTCAAGGATCTCTGTATTGAACATTTCCTCGTAATCATTTCTGATCACCTGGCTGATGATGCGGTGACTGGTATCGTAAGCCTGAATAATGACCTTTCCCTGCTTTGCACGTCTTCCGGCACGTCCTGAAACCTGGGCGAGC
>JBAZCD010000472.1:0-2928 GCA_041671205.1 Pedobacter sp. | reverse complement strand
CATGAAAATTCCTATCAGGGGCTTAAACATACCACAGGGAAAAACAACAACGGTAAAGCGGGGGTGAGTGTGAATTTCTCAAACGACTATCTTTTTGAGAATATTTTAAACTATGACAGGAATTTTAATCAAAAACACCATGTTGATGGAACCCTCATGCAAAGTGTCAATGTAATACAATGGAAAAATATCGGACTGAATGGGACAGGTTTTCCAAATGATGATCTAAGTTACAATGCGATAGGATCATCCACGGAATTTGGCATGCCTACATGGGAACTCTCGGACCGTAGAATCCTTTCCTATTTGGGTCGGGTTAGGTATCATCTTCTAGACCGTTATATGTTTACAGCAGCAATTCGTGTCGATGGTTCTTCTGTTTTTGGAGCAAATAATAAATATGGTTATTTCCCTTCGGGTGCATTTGCCTGGCGACTTTCGGAAGAACCATTTATGAAAAATGCAGACTGGTTAAACAACCTGAAATTCCGGTTAAGTTACGGGCAAGTGGGCAATCAGGGTATTTCACCTTACACTACGCTAGGTCTGACAGATAAGTATTACACCGAGTTTGGATCCGTTATGAAGATCGGGTATCTGCCGGGAAGTGATCTTTCCAATCCCAACCTGAAATGGGAAACTTCAACATCCGGAAATATTGGGCTTGATTATGGCCTGTTTGATGGCAAAATCCAGGGTAGTTTCGAACTTTATGATACCCAGACAACGGATTTGCTGGTATACCGTTCGCTCAGTCAAACTTCGGGTTACTCTTCTCAGTTGGTTAACCTCGGGCATGTTCAAAACCGGGGAATTGAGGCTACCCTCAGCGTAACACCTATTGAAAAAAAAGATTTCTCATGGACAATGAACCTGACCTTCTATACCAATGAGAATACAATCAAAAAAATTGATGGGATGCTGGATGAAAGCGGCAAACCCAAAGACGATGTAAATAACAAATGGTTCATTGGTCAACCCATGAATGTTTACTATGATTATGTTTTTGATGGCATCTGGCAAACATCTGACGATGTAGCCAATTCCCACATGCCGAATGCAAAGCCAGGAAGCATAAAAATCAAAAATGTGCTTGAGGATGACAAAATCACCATTGATGACCGTGTTATCATGGAACGGGATCCTGAATGGATCGGAACATTTGGAACATCATTCAAATACAAAAATTTTGATCTCACTGCTGATCTCTACTATTCTCATGGCGGAATCATGCATAATACCTATCTGACCACCTTTGATACAGGAGGTGATCTGACCGGCAAACGAAATGGCATCAAAAGAAACTACTGGACAGCCGACAACCCTTCCAATGATGCTCCTGCACCGAATATGATGCAAGCACCAGCTTACATCAATTCGCTGGGATATCAGGACGCTTCATACATACGACTTAGAAATGTCTCGTTTGGTTATCAAATTCCTAAAAGTATTGTCGGAAAGATAGGTGCAGACCAAGTACGGATCTATTCAACCCTAACAAATTTCTGGACTAAAACAGATATACAGGCATACGGTCCGGAACAGGACCCGGGCGACTATCCGGAACCAAGAACAGCTTTGATCGGATTAAATGTAACCTTTTAATTTTTATATCATGAAAAGAATACAAATCAAAGAAAAAATTTTCTATATACTCTTACTACTTTCCCTGACATTAGGATCCTGTTCAGATTTTCTGGAAGAAGAAAATAAGACAAAATATTCGGCAGGATATATTTACAGTGATCCTGAAGGCCTGAAGCTGGCTGTCAATGCCCTTTATTCACTTCAGCGGTATTACAACAATGATGATGATGCTACTTTTATGGCTTTGATTAGGGCTACTGATGAAAGTGTCACCAATGGCGGGACAGGTAATTTTTACGGAATTTATGATCCTAATTATCTGAAGCCTTCCGCAAGTCAAATTGCATTTATGTGGAGAACCATGTACCAGATTATCGGGAAGACCAATGATATTATTTCTGCTGGTCTCGTTATGGAAGATACCCCTGAAGTAAGACAAGCCATTGCTGAAGCCAGATGCTTTAGGGCCCAGTCCTATTTTTTACTTTACAGGACTTACGACAGAATCTGGCTCAATACAGAACCTACAACTTCGGAGAATGTGAATGATGTAAAAGATTATCGCCCGGCTTCTGAAATAGATGTTTTCGATCAGATATACAGAGATCTGAATTATGCCATTGCTAACCTGGACTGGACATCTCCGGAAGCAGGAAGGTTTACACAAGCTGCTGCCCGGCATATTAAAGCAAAAGCAGCTCTTTGGATAAAGGACTGGGATACAACACTTGCAGAAGTGGATGCCATTGAGAAATCAGGAAATTTTGCATTATTAGATTTGGATCATGTGTTTAATGCAGCCGATCTGAATCACAAAGAGGCTTTATTGGTGCAGCAATGGAGTAAAAATACCGGAGGGAATCTGTCCAATGCAACCCCCAAAGGAAATTATCTTGCTGCTCAATTTATCGGAATGTACCGTAGTGAAATAGGAGGTTCTGCTGAATATGCCTGTTCCTTTGAAAACTGGGGATATACGTATGGAAGATGCCTGCCCAGCCCCTATCTGTTTTCCTTGTATGATCAAGCATATGATAGAAGGTACACTGCTTATTACATTCATCAATATAAAAATACAACGGATAAAGTCATTGCCTATGGTAAAACGACTGTCAAACCAGGTGAATATTTTCCTTTGCTTAAGAATAATGTCCTTAACAGAAATGTTTATCCAGGTTGTCTCAAATATGGCGACATCTGGACCCGGGCAGCCTGTGAGACTCGTGGTTACAAGGATGTGATCGTTTACCGGCTTGCTGAATCCTATATCATGGGAGCAGAAGCAGCTTTGATGAAAAGCAATCAGGATCTCGCAAAATATTATTTTAACAAAACCTGGAC
>JBAZCD010000471.1:0-2932 GCA_041671205.1 Pedobacter sp. | reverse complement strand
GAATGCTTTCATATCCTGTTATCCCCCAAAAGCAGCGATCACTTTTTTTTGATGTGCGTGGGGATTGTGGCTAAGGCACCTAGGGATTGAAAGAGGCTTTTGTTTCTTTTGGCCCACAAAAGAAATTGGCCCACCCGGCTATAGAGGGTGGCAAGGTTGAGAGGGAGGGCCTCTCATTTTGAGATTAGCTAAAACATTAAATTGAAAAGCCTAAATCCAAATATTCTGAATATTACTCAATGTAACCGAAAAATGATGATTATCAGCTTTCAATCAACAGTTCCCGACCCATAAATTTGTTAATTATTTGGTTGAATACATATTGAACAGAGCCCCAAAAACGCTACCTGAAAGGTATCACATTTTGTGATACCACATCTTCAATTTCTACTAAATTTCATATGAACTAAAACCTGATCTTAAAATCCTCTTTCCTCTGTACTCTTCTGACAAAGACCAATCCTATCCAAAACAAATCAATTGTAACGCTCACTTCAGGATTGGATTTAATTTCTTGCCAGGCGGATTTCATCTCTCTGCTCCGGTAAATATCCTCAAAGACTATCATAGAATGTTTACTCATTTTGGGTAAGCACCACTTAAAATAGTTCAGGATAGCATCCCCGGGATGATTTCCATCGATAACTATAAAATCGAGTTCAGGAATTCCTTCGATGAGCTTTGGCAATAATTCATCAACATTTCCGGAGAGTAGTTCAATGTTCGGGATTTTTAGTTTTTGAAGATTCTCACGTACAACTGGTATGGTTTCAGAATATCGCGCTATGCTGATAAGCCTTGCCTGAGGCGCTGCTTTTGAAAGGTATGCAGTAGCAATTCCAAGACAGGAGCCCAATTCAATAATATTTCCTGGCTTTAGATCTGCTGCAAGCCGATGAACAAGCTGAGCCAGTCTGGCAGGTTTTAAGACATTTTTCGCCACTGAACTGACCTGCCTTTGCTTGCTATGAGTAACATTTGATGCTGCACCAAACTCAGTAATGCTTATCCAACGTTCATCATGCAGTAAATCTCTTCTTAATTGTTCAATATCCTGATAAACTGTTTTGGCATGAAAATCGTAAATAACTTTATCAACAAGCCTGTACACAAAGGGGGAATGGACTCCGTGACGGGTTTTAGCCTTAAACCAATGTTTCAGGAAACTAATTGCCATTGAGAGCTTCAACATGGGGTTAAAGATAGTTTTCCAAAGTGAGATATGAGATGTGATATATGAGAAGCTGACAGCTAATAGCTTTTAAGAACAAATACATTTTTGCGTAAATTTGTAAATAGCAATGAATGAGAAGGAAGTAGAATCACTTATTAAATTACTCGACGATCCGGACACAGAGATATCACGTCATGTGGAGGATAAGTTATTATCCTATGGCAATGAGGTTATTGGATATCTGGAAAATGCCTGGTCTCAGTCGCTGGACACTATTCTTCAGGAGCGGATAGAAAACCTTGTTCATAAGATCCAGTTCCAGAATGTTAAACGCGATCTGGAATTATGGAATATAGGGGGGGCATTTGATCTGTTGCAGGGCATGCTGATCATCAATAAATACCAATATCCCGATCTGGATGAACAGAAAATAATAAATCAGATAGAGGATATCAAAAGGGATATCTGGATGCAGATGATCTATGAAATGACTGCGGTTGAGAAAGTAAAATTAATCAATCATATATTCTATGGGGCATATGGGTTTTCAGGAAACACTACAAACCATCAGGATCCGCAAAACTCCTATCTGAGTCAGGTTCTGGAAAGCAAAAAAGGGAATCAGATCCTGCTGGCGGTTATCTATTCAATAATTGCTCAAAAACTTGATATTCCGGTGTATGGCGTAAACCTGCCACAGCATTTTATTCTTGCCTACGTAGATGAAAATCCGTCAGAAACGAACAACATCTCACAAAACGAATTCGAGAACAGTATTTTATTTTATATCAATGCCTTTAATAAGGGCTTTATTTTCGGAAGAATGGATGTAGATGCATTCTTAAAACAACTGAATCTGAAACCCCTGAACCATTTTTATGAGCCATGCAGTAATATGGAAATCATCCAGCGGGTACTCAGAAACCTGATCAGCGCTTACGAAAAACTTTCTGCCGTAGAGAAAGTGGCGGAACTGGAAGAGCTGCTTTCGATTTTCTCGGAACCGAAATAAGAGTCAAGAACCAAAAAGAGCCAGGAACCAGGAGCCAGGAGTCAAGACAGTTTACAGGTAAATTAAAATGATGCGTATCGGATCTTGATACCTGTTATCAGTTACCTGTTAGTCCCTAATGAACAAGGAGCAAGCATCAAGTACAGATTAGATTAATTAAAGCAATTTTCTTTGTCTTGGTTCTTGATACCTGGCTCTTGATACTTAATTAAAATTCCATCAAATACGCCTTCAAAAATTCATCCAGATCCCCATCAAGCACCGCCTGGGCATTTGAAGTTTCGTAGTTTGTACGAAGGTCCTTAACCAGTTTATAAGGATGTAAAACATAGTTCCTGATCTGTGAGCCCCATTCGATCTTCTTCTTATTCCCTTCAATGGTAGCAGAAGCTTCCTGTCGCTTACGCATTTCTGCCTCGTACAACTGCGATTTCAATAAACGTATCGCATTCTCTTTATTCTGAAGCTGGGAACGTGATTCCTGGTTCTTTATAATGATACCCGATGGTTTATGATATAAACGAACAGCAGTTTCCACCTTGTTTACATTCTGACCGCCGGCACCGCCTGAACGAAAGGTTTCAAATTCAATATCTGCCGGATTAACATAGATCTCAATCGTATCGTCAACCAGGGGATAAACATACACCGATGCAAATGAAGTATGGCGCTTGGCATTGGAATCAAAAGGAGAGATCCTTACAAGGCGGTGAACACCGTTCTCCCCTTTCAGATAACCATATGCA
>JBAZCD010000470.1:0-2934 GCA_041671205.1 Pedobacter sp. | reverse complement strand
AATTGAACCTGGGACTGAACGCTAATTTTCTTTTCAGCTTCGGTCATTACTTGTTGCATGTAGGCCTGACCGATTTTGGTGTAATACAACGTCATGACAATTCTACTGTGGCCTGCCACTAACTTTGACAAAATCGGTATTGGCACGCCACCCTCAAGCGCAAAACTGGTGATGAGAGAGACCCGCAAAGAATGTAGCGGAAAATTAGTTGTCCAGTAAGTTATGGGATGACCTACGTTTCTTCCATTGGGTTTTACAAACTCAAGGAGCTTTCCATTTGAGAGCGTCTCATTTCTGGAAGAGCAATTCTTTTCAAGCTGACTCAACACCTCATACCATAATCTGGACATAGAACGGTCTGTAATCGGAAAATGATACTCATCATTATTCAATACTGCTCGGTTTCGGAACAAGAAACAGGTTGAACCCATTTCCATCAGTTGTTGTTTACTCTTTAAATCCCCCGTATGTTTTCTTTTTAAAGATAACCAATTTGTTGGGCTATGGATTGGGTTGTATTTTTCCTGCCAGTTTCTCAACACTTCCAACCACTTAAGGACGCGTTCATGTTGCCACGGAATAATATAGCCTTTTGATAATCCATGTTTATTAACATCCGCTGTTTTGTTTGAATTAATAAAAAGCACCGTAGTTTCACTTTCAAGGTCAGTGTGTTTTCTGAATACTCCACGGCCAATCTGATACTTCTTTGTTTCATTTTTTGTTGCGGGTGCAAGTGGACCATGGTTGATTTCCCACTTTCCGGAAATGTATCTCCAATAATCAGCCTCGCCTGAATCAAGCCACCTGACTTGGGCTGTTCTAAGGGGAAGTTCCAATTTAATCAGTAAAGCAACTGCATTGACAGGGCACCACATCTCATAGATTATTTTATCTTTATGCAGTTTTAAACCATCATACGAACGCCCTTTAGGGATTGTTCGCTTACGCCAAACACAGTTTGGATCAGTTAAATCGATTTTATTCTTCTCGACCTCAAACCAATCACCATCACCTTTTGCTTTAACTTGGCAATCTCCTGCAACATGCGCCCATTTCCAATCAGAGAAATTTTCAGCACTTGGAGGGCAAAGAATTTCGCGAAGTTCAAGAATGTATTTATAGGGTAGAGGGGTGTAAACGGTTTCTGTTACCACCATCCCCGACCGGTTTTTAAGTTTTATTGGATTTCGATATCTTTGAGGTATCACTATGTGGCCATAATCGTCTTCAACGCCAACAAGCTCCGACAAACAATAATCTAAAAACTCCTTTACATAATTGTTATAAGTAACCGCTTGTCGTTGTGAAATCGCTTCGCAATTTTTTATTGAAGGCCGTATAGTTTCTTCAAAAAAATCAGGTATTACGGTTTTTCTATCGAAAAAAACTAAAGGATTCGACGGTAACTTGTATGGAATTACAAAAGATCGAAAAAATCGCCTAAGACTATTTCTTTTACTTGATAACCCGCGTTCTTGCTTTAATAGCCAATTCGAAGTTAATTTAGCCCACTCCTTATATTGGAGGCCATATGAACTCTCTAGCCATTGGAATGTAATGTCCTCTGTAATTCCGCCATATGGTTCGAACATTATTAACTCCTTAGCAACCAAGACTGACCTGATAAAAGCTCATAAGGGTCTACGTCTTTAAACCCTTGTGACATCAAATCGTCGAAATCTGCGTTAGAAAGAGTTTCAGAACCAAGCTTTTTTTCAGCATTATTTAAAATTCGGGATACTTCTTCAATTTGTGGCTGACAATAAACCAACTGCGATTCCAAGCTTGAATGATGAAGAGCATTGCGCCGAATTACTGGATCAATTTTGGCATTTTTTAATCTTTGACCATAAGCATGCCTATGTCCATGTGGTGAAAGGCCTGTATCTTTTGAAGGATAGAAACCGATTTTATTAATAGCTCTTGCATGGTTTTGATAATATGCTGATATAGATAATGGCTTCCCTAGATTACTACCACTCAACGAAATAAATGCAAATGGATGATTTCTTTCTACGTCCCGTATCTGTCGTAAATATAGTTTCCATAGAACATAAAACAATTCACCATATATAGAAGGAAACCATTGTACGGTAATGAAATTACTCTTTTCATTGTCGAGCTTTTTGACTTTCCATCCTGCTCTGTATGTTCTGTTCGTTGATTTATTGCGGGGTATTAATCCAAATTTTCCTTTAAGATAACTTTCTCGATTTACTATGTAAGGTTTTCCATCTCTATCAAACCAGTCGTTTGGAGCTTGTCCATTTATTGGGTGATAAATCCTAACATAGGCAATATTTCGTCCACTATACAGAGGATCAAGTGTTACATCATGTAAGTATAGGTGAAATGGTTCGCTCATTCGCAATCCTCCACCATTCAGTAATAAGGTAATTAAAATATCCCGGATATTAAATCTCTCTCCCAAATTTTTGGAATGCTCATACCCGTAATTGGTAAATCCGTTAAATAATAAGTTTCCAAAATGCTTATCGGGAAAATACTTAACCGCACCAAGATGCTTAGAATTCTTTTTTGCCGTTACTGATCTAACAAACCAGGAATTCTCAATCGATTTTTTCTTATCCCATGTATGTCCTAAGAAGGATTTATTATGTCTATGATTCCACGCAGACCAATATAAGATCTGTTCATAGCTACAAGCTTGTTTCATTGGGTTAAGAGGCTCTATATGATAATTATTCGTTAGCCAATCTGAGTACTGGACCAAACTCGCAATAATTCCATTTGCAGTTGTGGTATTTTTCGGTAACCAATACAACATAGACGGATCATTACCATCAGTTCCAATTGTTCCGCTATAAAGCTGTTGAACGAAAGCTTTAAACAATTCCTGCGCGGAAGAGAATAAATTTATATTTGCACTTATATAGCGAAGTAATAACTTCAGGGAAGTTATCTGTAACT
>JBAZCD010000469.1:765-2935 GCA_041671205.1 Pedobacter sp. | reverse complement strand
TTATCAGGATATTACGACTTTGGATTATGGTTCTCCGACGGATTCTGCAGGGAATCCGTATGTTAAACCCGCAGACAATAAATATACTTATACATGGTCTGTCCCTTCAAATCAAGCTATAAGATCAAATTACCGAATTGAGGCCAGAAGCGTTGACAGTACACCATTTCCCTCCAATACCAATGGGACGGATTATGATGTAACTGATGCTGATTTCAGTATAGTCGCGTCTGGAACAAATTTACCGGATTTGGTTATTTCTGATTTTTCATGGACTCCAATTTATCCAAGATCGACTGATAATATTACCGCTACTGTTAAAATTAAGAATATTGGATCAGCTCCAGCTCAAAATTTTAGTGTCACTAATTTTTGGGATAGTAATAATAAAGAAATTGTGATTTATTATTTGGCGTCAGGTGCAGAGGTCACAGTGCAGGGCAGTATTGGCGGTCTGTCTATTCCTGGTCCTAATACTGTTAATATGAGCGTAGACGTTCCAAGTAAAGTTGTTGAAAGTAATGAAAACAATAATTCATTGAGCAAAACAATTAATGTTTCTCCGACTTACTCAGGGGATGGAACAATTTCATTAAATCACTGGGATTCTTTACAGCTGAACAATGGTTATATTCTGTATGCTGATGGTGAAAATGTACTTGGACAGACTCCTTACAGGGTCAGGTTTAGACTTTATGATTCAAAAACGAACTATCAGGTGGTTTCTAATAGTCCTGATCTGAATATTGGCGACAGCTGGGTGTTTACGAGCCCGACTCAAGGCGTGTCAATTAAAATTAATGCAATTAATGTAAATGGATCTGGTAACGCACTTTGGTCAGTAAATTTAACTGCTTTGTCTGGCAGTCCTACAATTCCTTCGATTCAAATCCTTTCCCCTAATGGCGGTGAAAAATTAGAGGTGGGAAAAACTTACAATATTAATTGGAATTCTACAGGAGTGAGTAATATATCAATACTTCTGACATGGTATACGTCTGGTGGTATTAACTCATCAGGGATCGCGGAGCTGAGTAATAATCCGGGAACATATGCATGGACTGTTCCATCGACAATTAATCCGGGAAGTAACTACAAGATCAGGCTGTATAATAAAGGCGGCATTAATAATATTATAGATGATTCTGATAATTATTTTAGTATTGTAAATGCGACTACGACATCGTTTGATTCAGATAGTAGTATTGACTATGTTAAGTATCCTTATACGACTATTACCAGAGAAAAATATCCCGATCTGTTTATTGCCGGATATGGAAAAGGTTCGTATGCAGGAAATTATAGCAGTTCAAGATATATTTATGGACAGCAGCCGAACCCATTGAATCCAATAATAACTAGTGACCCATATGATACTTATTATGATCACTGCTATAACGAGAACCAATTAAATGAAGCTTATATACAAGCTGATGGAAAATTGGGAGCGCATGGATTTCCTTTAATAGACACAGCTTTTAAATGTGTGAATGGAGCATTGGTAGAAAGAAGCCAAGCCGCAATAACAGTTATTTCACCTAATGGCGGCGAGCAATGGGCATTTGGAGATACTGTCAAGATCGCCTGGAAAAGAAACTGGATGCCTGATCAAGCGAATGGGCTTGTTACCGTTGCGATAAAAAAAGGCGATTCGTCTCCAGTTACATTGGCTCAGGGTGTTGCGGACGCAAGTGGTTATAGTTTTACTGTTTCTACTTCTGCTTTTATTCATGGATATGACTATAAAATTGTTGTTACCTCCAATGGTTACGGCGCAAATTTGAGTGACGAGTCAGATAATTATTTTAGCATTGATTATGCCACAGCAACATCTGCCGTTAAAGTTGTTTCTCCTAATAATGGCGAACAATTAAAGAGGGGGGTAGAAATTCCCGTTATCTGGAGTGCCGCAGGAGATGCAAATATTGCTGTCGTTGGTCAATTCAAGGTTGATTTGTATAAAGGCGGTGTGTTTTTAAAAAACATAGCCCCAATTTTGCCAATTGCTTTTACGCCTACGGAAGTCGCACGAACAAATTGGAAAATTATGTGGACACCGGATTCATCTTTAGCGCTTAGCGGCGATTATAAGATTCGGGTAACAAATTCATCGACCGGTTTTTTTGATGAGTCTGATAATTATTTTAGCATCGTTGATCCTCAGACAAAC
>JBAZCD010000469.1:0-755 GCA_041671205.1 Pedobacter sp. | reverse complement strand
AAGGCGGAGAAAAATGGGTGAGGGGAAATACTTATGATATTACTTGGCGTACTTCTATTGCGGGTAAAGTAAATATAGGAGCAGCGCTTGGCGGAGCTAAAGATCTCGGTCTTATTGCTACGGGAATTGATGCAAGCAAGGGAAGATATACCTGGACGATTCCAAAAGAATATGGTTTAGGTTTCGGTGATTATGATGCCATTACATTGATAATAAGAATTGAACATTCTGCTGACCCGGGTGCATTTTTTGATGAATCTGAATTATTTACCGTTGTTTCAACTCCTTCTTCTTGTATTCTTCCAGATGGCACTTTGGTCAAACTTCCTGGCGATCCAAGGATCTATGTTATTAAAAATTGCCAAAAAGTTTGGATTCGGACAGCTGAAGAATTTATTAGCTCTGGATATAAATGGTCTGATGTTACAGAAGTTCCAGCAAGTACAGTTGGTTCTATTCCTGATAATACAGGTTCAACGATAGCTATTCCTGAAGGCGCTATTATTCAAGCCGCTGGCGATCAGGATGTTTATATTGTGAAATATGTTGGCTCCAAGAAATTCAAAAGACTTATTTTAAGCCCGTCAGTCTTTAGAAGCTATGGCCACCTGAAATGGGGAAATATTATTAAGGTTGACAAAGCTACATTGGATAGTTTCACGACTTCAAGTTTGGTCAAATCAGAGAATGGAAGCATTTATAAGCTGGTTCCAAGCGGAGATACCGGTTTAAGAAACCATATCAAAGACATGACC